>NZ_JAUBPT010000031.1:52252-58796 GCF_036700905.1 Microcoleus sp. S13_C3
CCGCCCCTACATGGAAATAATTATACAACAATCAATCTACACATCCTATCATGTCCGATCGCGATGCCTGTAGGGGCAGGTTCACCAACCATCTACGCAATCAACCAACCATCTCAAAAACCCGCCCCGGCTTATGTATTATGCGGGTATGTTAAAAGAGGTAGATTGCGATTTACCGTGGGGTGGGGGCGGGTTTTTGAGATTGTTAATTTTTGCCAAATATTGTAGGTAAAACCCGCCCCTACATGGAAATTATACAATCATCAATCTACACATCTTATCATGTTCGATCGCCCGCCCCTACATGGAAATAATTATACAACAATCAATCTACACATCCTATCATGTCCGATCGCGATTCGTGTAGGGGCGGGTTCACCAACCATCTACGCAATCAACCAACCATCTCAAAAACCCGCCCCGGCTTATGTATTATGCGGGTATGTTAAAAGAGGTAGATTGCGATTTACCGTGGGGTGGGGGCGGGTTTTTGAGATTGTTAATTTTTGCCAAATATTGTAGGTAAAACCCGCCCCTACATTTTAATATACTACTCTTGCCATTAAATTTAGACGTTCTACTGGATTGCGATCGAGCGTTTGTTTTATACTATTAATATCCGGGGCAGTTGCTGACAAAGCTGGCTTGAATTCTAAGGTGATTTTCAAACTAACATCAGCTTGCGCGTCGGGACTGTTCAACAAACTGTTTAGAGTCGAGAAAAAACTCTGAAATCCCCGCAACGCTCCTTGATATTCCAGCCGCACAAATTGGTCGCCGGTTTGAATGGTTGCGGTTTGGTCGATTTGCGGTTGCCACCGCTGCAATATGGAAATTGCTGTTCCTAATTTGCGATAATCCATTACCTGATCCACAGACAATTCTAGCACTTCGATGCCTTGCACTTTGTAGTCGCTAATGCGATCGCCCAATCCCGTAAATACCGCACTTATCGTGCCGTCAATTTGGATAATCGGCGGTTTCGCCTCCCACAAACTCGGCTGTAGCGTTTCCACAACATAAGGAGAATTGTCACTATCTCGCACGCTAGAAACTTGAGGATTTAGATTGACATTGGTTGCTTTTTCTGCTGTTTCCCCGTTACCGTAATCGGCCACCACACGAAAAATAGTGTTATTAACAATGGTGGCGTCATACTCATCGGAAGGGAAGAAATTTCCCGGCACTAAAATATTATCTTGATACAAACTAACCGTCAGTGCTCCTTTCGCTTTCCACCTCACCCGCACGGGTTTTGCGGCTTCTGCACTCGGCATCAATTGGGCGCTGAGTTCCACTTCTTTGGGCGCTGGAGGTTCGAGAATGCCGCGTCTGTAGAGGGAGGCGCGATCGCTAAATTCGATCGTCTCCGGCAGCGCCAACACGCTATCATCAGTTTTGATAAACAGTCTCTCCCCGACTTTCATATCCCAATTGCCCATTTTCAAACCTTCGCGAATCGTGTCCCGCAGCTTCCCAACTTCCGCATCAAGGAGAATATTCAAACTCAAATCCTTAGCAAAAGCATCGCGCAGCGCCTTCGTCGTCCAACTATCCAACCCCAGAGGCCAAACTTTTTGCAAGATAAAAGCCGGGGCGAAAGGTTTAGCTTCTTCGGCGCGAATTTTGCCGCAATCTTTGAGGACTTTGAGAATCACATCTTGCTGGTTATTTTTGCCTTTCACCATACTCGCATCCTGGGCGGAAAGAGTGTAGTGCATCAATCCTTTCGGTGCTTTTACTTGGTCATTTGAAGGATAAAATAAATGGCGGTAAGTATTAGTCAAAGATACTCTCACCTCCATATCTTTTGTGCCTTCCCGTCCCTTCAATTCCTTCTGCTGGCTTCCCGATAAATCTGCCATCCGGTTCTGACTTTTGAGAATATTTTGAATAGCTTTATATTCTCTGGCATTGTCGATCGCGTTTTCTAACTCTAGCCGATTTGCCACCAAAAATAACAACCGATTGCGGTAGGTGCGAAACTTCCCCGATTCGCCGCTATTGTTAAAAATTCTCTCGATTAATTCCGGGGCTGCGTCGGTAGAAGCATTCACCGTCGCATCGTCAAAGTCGATCGCGCACAACGCCACATCATCCGGGTTATCGTCTACATCTCCGGGACTTTCGATATTAGAAACTAAGGTAAAGAATTTCTTGGCAAAAATGCTATCCCGACGAATTCTCAAATCATCTTTCGCGAATCCCCTCCCAACTTGTTCCTTTTCCTCGGTGATAATTTTGTTGATCGAAGGTTCTTCTTTAAACCTGGCTAAAGATGTGATCGGATCGGAGTCTAAATACCAAGCTACCTTCGTCAATCTTTCTAAAGCCCGATCGACAAAACCGCTGTCAACCCCCGGAGTCAGCAGCGACAAATTCAACTCAGCCAGCCGAATACCCGAAGAATTTCCCTGAGTCAGAGAATGCAAAAAGATCGATCGGGCTACCCAAGTAGAAAACGGCGGTTTTCCCGCTGCTATCCATTCCCCATCTTGCAATTGTGCGTAAGCCGGCCTACCATCGGGATTGTAGATATCAGCGCCGATCGCATTCCGCAGGGGCGATCGTTGCAACCGAGAAGTCAGATCGTTAGTAATTTCGCCATCCATCCCTATAGGAATGTGATGCGTGTGAATCATCGGCATCCAACCGTCGCGATTTTCCCACAAATGCCGCACCACTTGCGCGAACAATCGCAAAGCGCCCCGCGTCTTCTGGAATTCGGGAATAGAAGCAATTTTTTTAGTAAGAAGATTGAACAATTCCGGGTGAAACGGATAACTTTGGGCGATCGCTTTTGAGTATGACGCATCTTTGCACCCATCGGGCAAATTAACGCGGCAATTGCGATAAGCCGCCAAATATTCCGAAGCCGCTTTTTGCGCCGCTTCCTCGCTAACTCTGGCAAACACGCGCTGTTTAACGATGTTGTAAATTTCGATATCTGTAGAAGGACTCAACACCCTTTCTTGCCTTGCGGAAGCGCGCATCGTTTCTTGCAATTCTGCCGTTTCTTCCGCAAAAGTATCTGCTGTCGAGGCGAGGGAATAAACCAATACTAAATTATCGCACGCTGCCGCCAAATCCATCAGGGAAAATAGAAAAGCTACCACTTGTTTGGCTAAATCGCTTCTGCCAATTTGTTTCGCTTTTGCCGATCGCAAATACCGCGCAATTTCATCTAAAATAATCACAGTCGGCTGTCCCCCCGTCAACCGTTCTAACACCGAAGTACCGGGGCTGACACCGCTTTTATCGCTGCCTTGCAGTAACTGATAGCCTGAAATCCCGCCAATTTGGTAAGCAATTTCGCCCCAAAGAGTGTAGGTTGTCAAGCCGCTGTCCGAGTGATAAACTCCTTGTTCTGGGTCTAAATCTCGACCGTCGATCGCTGCAACGGCGATCGGGCGATCGGGAATCACGCTAATATCTGTAAAGCGTTCCAATCCGTGAATTTCTCGCCCTTGCTTGCAGATATGCCAGAGTGCAATTTCATCGTGAGTTTTGCCGCCCCCAAAACTCGTTTCCAAACGAACCACCCCCGCCCCGGCGCTTTGCTTCATCAAGCGGCTGAAAACCTCCCGAATCAGGGTTTTAATGCCATCAGTTGCGAAAGTATTGGCAAAAAATTTATTGGCATCTTGATAAACTTGAGGTGCATTTCCTTCCACTACCAGCCGCAATTTTGCTGCAAATAAATCTAGAGACAAGTCTCCCGATAAAATCTCCTCTCTGGGCACGCAGGTATCAAAGATTAATGGCAGCATATCAAAGATTCTTTGGTGTTGGGTAAATGATTAAAATTGAGATTTCAAACCATTTTTAATTAGCTTTGATGAACAGGCAAGATGCCTGTTCCACAATCCAATTCATCTTTTTTGGAAGGATGAACAGGCAAGATGCCTGTTCCACAATCCAATTCATCTTTTTTGGAAGGATGAACAGGCAAGATGCCTGTTCCACAATCCAATTCATCTTTTTTGGCAGGATGAACAGGCAAGATGCCTGTTCCACAATCAAATTCATCTTTTTTGGAAGGATGAACAGGCAAGATGCCTGTTCCACCATCAAAAATAAAATTCCTCTCTTGTGGAACGGGCATCTTGCCCGAACAGGCAAGATGCCTGTTCCACCATCAAAAATAAAATTCCTCTCTTGTGGAACGGGCATCTTGCCCGTTCTTGAAAAAGTGCAAGCTAATGACTAAAATCGACATTTCCCCCGCTAACAATCACCCCAACTCTCGCATTTTCAGCTTTCACAACACCTGACAACAAAGCCGCCGCTGCTAACACTCCCGTCGGTTCAACAACTATCTTCATCCGTTCCCACATAAAAAACATTGTACTGCGAATTGCCTCTTCGGAAACAGTTGCCATATCATCAACATAATGCAGCACCAAAGGAAAGGTTAATTTCCCCAAAGATGGCGTGCGCGCACCGTCAGCAATCGTATCCGGGTTAGTAACAGTTTGTAGCGTTTTCGTGCGGAACGATCGCGCAGCATCGTCTGCTTGCTCCGGTTCCACTCCTATTACTTTACACTGCGGAGACAAAGTTTTTGTCGCGATCGCGCATCCCGACAGCAAACCCCCGCCACCGCAGCAAACTAACAGCAAATCCAACTCCCCAACTTCTGCGATTAATTCCAGCGCCGCCGTACCTTGTCCCGCAATCACCCACGCATTATCATAAGGAGGAACAATTGTCAAGTGTCGTTCTGCGGCAATTTTAGCGGCTAACTCTTCGCGAGAAACTTGAGTGCGATCGTACAAAATAATCTCTGCGCCGTAGCCGCGAGTCGCCTCTTGCTTGACTTTGGGCGCATCAGCAGGCATCACAACAGTAGCAGGAATCTGTAACAACTGGGCGGCAAGGGCGATCGCCTGCGCGTGATTTCCCGAAGAAAAAGTCAACACTCCCCGCTGTTTTTCAGATTCAGATAGCTGCATCAAAGCATTGCAAGCGCCCCGAAATTTAAACGAACCCGTGCGCTGAAAGTTCTCGCACTTGAAAAACACCTGAGAATTTGTGCGTTTGTTGAAAGTTTCCGAAGTCAGCACCGGCGTCTTGAAAGCATTGCCCTGCAAGCGATTTGCCGCCGCCTCCACATCCGCGAAACAGACTGATAAAGGATTTTGGGCACTCATAGATTTTAGATTTGGGCGATCGAGGACTCTATTTGTAGGGTGGGCATTGCCCGCTTACTCGTACCATTACACTATAATTTTTTATCATAAGCTTATTAATAATTATCATTAGCTGTTGCGCTTAATGGTTAAAAAAACTGTTGACTAAAATCAAAGTTATGACAATTTACTATCAAAAAGTAAAAGGCGGTTTGTACTTGCACAGGAGAAGGATTAATGAATACAAATTTAACCACCGCCCGATTAATTGTAGGGAAACGGCAAGGCGCCGTGTGCTGATTTTGGGTAATATCTGAAATGTTGCACCATTTTCAATAAGCTTTTTATGAACAGGCAAGATGCCTGTTCCACAAAGAGTGAATTTTCTTGTGGAACAGGCATCTTGCCTGTTCTGGAGAATGGTGCAACATTTCAGGTAATATCAAATCCGTTGGCATCGGAATTATTCATCTCTCTCTTCCCTTTCTCTGTATCCTCTGTGTCCTCTGCGGTTTAATCATTCCCATACAACCGGAATGGATATAACGGGTAAAATAAACCGGATTGGATGGTGAAATTGCCCTCGCAAGTGCGATCGACTCCAACCATCGACAACAACGCAAAAGAGGACACCGCAATGCCATTTCCCTACCAAAAAAATAGCGACTAACTTGTTTAACAATTACCAAAAAAAAGGACACAGCATGGCTGTGTCCTTACCCCTATCTTGTAGGGACACAGCATTGCTGTGTCCCTAACCGTACCGATATCCCGATTAGGATTCTTGCCGCTTAGAACAAGAACAATTCAGAATTACCGGAAACTCCCAAATTGACATCGACAGTAGCAAACAAACTGTTACCGCCAACCGTAGAACCGTTGCTATCGTAATACAGCTTAGTAGACAAACCGTCGTAGATAGCCATGATGGACGGCCCGGTTAAAGTTGCTTCAAACACAGTTACATCAGACACTGTGCTGCTGTAAGCGTAGAAACTCGAAGCCAAAGTCCCTCCGGTTGTAAAGGCTGCAAAACCAGTTTTGTCGAGGTTAATTACATCATCAGCAATGCTGTAATTGGTAATTAAATCCCCGCCGCCAGCAGTAGTTCCGCTGAACACAAACACATCTGCACCAGCACCGCCGTTGAGAACATTGGTTCCCAAACCACCGATTAAAGTGTCATTCCCGTCGCCGCCGTTGAGAGTATCGCTACCCGCGCCGCCGAAGATACTGTCGTCACCTGCGCCACCGGAGATGCTGTCGTTACCTGCACCGCCGTCGAAAATATCAGCACTAGATCCGCCATTCAAGATGTCAGCAAACTCAGTGCCGGTGACGTTATTAGCTGTCGCACTTCCTGTAAATAAGACAGGAGTGGTGAAGTTGTAACCGCCAACACCAGAACCGAA
>NZ_JAUBPT010000339.1:0-1762 GCF_036700905.1 Microcoleus sp. S13_C3
CGCAAGCCCCTTTTCTCCATTAACTATGATTCTCTACGCTCCTTAAGCATCTCAGGAGTTTTCTGCACCACTAAGGGGATACCACCATACTCTCAGACGTATCTGATGAGTGTGCTATATTCAGATTTTCACCGATTGTCGGGGATTATCTGGATTAAAAGTATCAGGTACGCAATGTCAGCAGAATCGTCAACCCCCAAAATAGTCGTCGTCGGTGCAGGATGGGCCGGTTTAGGCGCTACCTATCACCTAGCCCAGCAAGGCTATGATGTCACCCTGTTAGAAGCAGGCCCTTATCCGGGTGGCTTAGTTGCAGGGTGGAAAACCGCCGGCGGGCGTTCCGTAGAAGCTGGGATTCATGGCTTCTGGTATCCCTACAAAAATATCTTTTCTTTAGTCAATGAATTAGGACTAGATCCGTTCACGCCTTGGACTCGTTCTTGTCAGTATTCACCAGCGGGATTGGAAGTAGAATCGCCGATTTTTCAGGACGAACCGCGCCTTCCTACACCGTTAGGAACCTTTCTTTACACCAGATTTAAAAGGCTGCCATTAGTCGATCGGCTTTCAGCGTTGCCCTTACTCTACGCTGTCCTAGATTTCGACAATTCCGACGAAGCTTGGCGCCGGTACGATCGCGTCACAGCCCGCGAACTATTCAAACAGTTTGGCGTTTCTGCAAGACTCTACCGCGATGCTTTTGAGCCTATGTTATTAGTAGGTTTATTTGCACCAGGAGAACAATGTTCTGCCGCCGCCGCTTTGGGAATGCTTTATTATTTCATATTAGCACACCAACCGGATTTTGATGTAGTTTGGTGTCGCGGAACTGTCGGAGAAAAAATCTTTCGCCCCTGGGTCGATTGCCTGGAAAAACTCGGTGCAAAAGTATTGACAAAGCAGCGAGTTACTGATTTAAAAGTTGACAGCAACAACCGAGCCACAGGCGTTGTTTGCGGCGAAGAAACCTTCGAGGCAGATGCCGTTATTTTTGCAGTTGGCGTCACGGGAATGCAAAAAATTATCAGCACCAGCCCAGCTTTGCAAAGTCGCCAAGAGTTTCGGGACGCCATGAATTTGGGTGCAGTTGACGTGTTAGCTGTTCGCCTGTGGTTTGACCGAAAAATTGACATTCCCCTGCCTTCTAATGCCTGTTTTGGATTTAGTTCAACTACAGGTTGGACGTTTTTTGATTTGAATGCTTTGCACGACGAATTTCGAGACGAACCGGGAACAGTTGTCGAAGCTGACTTTTATCACGCAAATCAATTAATTCCCCTAAAAGATGAGGAAATTGTTTCCTTAGTTCAGCGGGATTTAGCGACTTGCATCCCCGCTTTTCGGGAGGCAAAAGTAATTGACAGCAGCGCGATTCGGCTGTCGCGGGCAGTGACGCATTTTGCCCCTGGTAGCTATCAATATTTATTGCCGGCGGTAACAAGTTATGATAATGTATTGATGAGCGGCGATTGGGTTGTGACTCGTCACGGTTCTTGGTCGCAGGAAAAAGCTTATGTTACTGGTTTGGAAGCGGCAAATTTGGTAATTTCGCGTTTCGGAATCGGAAACAAAGCGGCAATTATTCCCGTGGAAGCTGACGAACCGCACATTCAAATCGGGAGAAAGATTAATCAGTTTACTCGCAGTTTGACTAAAACATTCATTCCCGATTTTTGGTTGCCATAAGGGGAGCATCTCACCTTTGCAGCCCTCCGCTAGAAATTGGAGTTTTGAGGCAGGAGGCAGGAGGCAGGAGGCAGAA
>NZ_JAUBPT010000340.1:0-1754 GCF_036700905.1 Microcoleus sp. S13_C3
CTAGGGCGTCGGTTCAGTATTAGGAGTTGACAAAAAAAGGAATTTATGAAATTAGCCAGTGCATGAGTTCGAATCTATGCCTGGTGTAATTGGCCGAACCTTATCCATTCGAGCAATGACATGAAGATTATGAACAACAGCGACTCGCCGTAGATCGAAGAGATTTTTCCGCAGTCCAATATAGCGAGCACGGTTAAGAAAGCCAATGGCCAATATGAGCCAGAGAGTGTTCAACTGTAGTACGTTTTCTTAAGTCTATTCGACCAATAGCAGTAGATTGACGTGCTCGCAACTCTTGCATTAAGGCTTCATTAGGATGAATTGATACAGTCCGTCCTCTTTGACTATTCGTGCAACCAGACCTCAGAGGACAAACTGCACATTCACTCGCCGGAAAATGAACAATTTTTCCGGGCTCAAATGGGATACTTACCTGATTGGGACAGCGAATTAAATGCGTATCCCAGTCAAGAAAAAAAGAATTTTTATCAAACCGTCCAGAATTTCTGACCGGCCACGCCTTGCAAAATATCTGTAATTTATCATCCCGTTGTGTCACCCAATGACTAGATAAATAAGCCCGGTCAATATGTAACTCGGCTAGGTGAATATTTTGAAATTTTAAGTCACGTTCGGTAGTCAACTGTAGCAGCGGATTCTGGAGTATTGGCCCGTGTCAACGCCACGGCACAAACTACACCACTCTCTAAATCTTTGAGGACGTGACGTTTATATCCATCTATTTTTTTAGAGCGGCTTTTACGCCCATGCCGCATATCGGGGTCTTCAATAGAAATGCGACGATCTTTGGCCACCCCTTTAGCAAGATTAGGAAATCCTTGAGAGTCTAAAGTCACATTTTGGGATTCAATGACTCGGGCAACATCCAGAGTCTCTTGAGCCACTTCAAACTCATCACGAGCGGGCTGGCTTTGCATCCATTCTTCTACGGAATTTAAGCTATTTAGGATGACTAAGAGTGCATTTTGACGCTCTACTGGATTATCCCAGTTTAAGTCTAAGGCTGTTTTTAAGCTGGAACTATTGAGAATTGGCGCACCAGCTAACTCGGCAATTTCTGCTGGCTCCCGCCCCTGCACAACAGCTATCACACTCACGGCCTTACGCAAAGCATGACCCAATAGATTATATGTATCTTCGACTTTCCCAGCTCCCCATAAAGGTGAAGAATCTAAAGCCGCTTTCAGTTGAGATGAGCCAAACCCACCTTTTTGTTTGGCAATTTCTACGGTGCGGTCAATTAAACGTTGGTCTAGTTCTTTTTTAATTAAGCGATTTCTGAATCGAACCAAAGTGGCTTTGCTAAAAGGGGGAGTTTCACAATTGAGACAATCGAGAACTAACTGCCAACGTCGATCCATGAGCATTTCTTCAATGACTTCATCATCAGAAATGCCTAAGTAGGCTTGCAGAATAATTGCCAAGGCAATTTGTGCAGGAGGAACTGGGCCCTGACCCACTGTGCTGTCTTTAAAAATTGTAGCAAGTTCTTCTTGAAACTCATCATTAAATATGAATGAACGATTCAATCGAAGAAACGTGAATAACTTGGCTCGTTTAATGCGTTTGACGATCGACGCTTCAGCGTCTGAGAGTTCAACTGGAGGATGCCATAAGGGAGGACGCATAAGGTTTCTTCCTTCTTCCTGATTGTGAGAATTTAACAGGCTTCTCAATTCACATATCATTTCCCGTCTGTTTTGTCAACTCCTAATACTGAACCGACGCCCTAG
>NZ_JAUBPT010000032.1:0-58701 GCF_036700905.1 Microcoleus sp. S13_C3
GCTCGGACGATCATCCGAGCGCGCTCGACTATTATAATTTACTTGGGGACAATTAATCCACCCTGCCTAACCCCCCTTAATAAGGGGGGGACAAGAGCTTGGTCGTCAAAATCCCCCTTATTAAGGGGGATGCGAGGGGGATCGAAATATATGCAACTTCACATTAAATTGGTATGATTTGATTTCATCTTCTTTTAGATGCCAGACTTTTTCAAGAAGTCGGGCATCTGGATATTTTGTTTTTTTAATGTTTTTGCAGTTGGGAAACTTGAATTTTCGGCAATTCTTTCCATTCGGGATCAATGGGTGAGTAGCAACAGTAGCACACCGCTAAACAGTCATATTCAGCATTCGGAATTTCAGGCCTGTACTCCTCTACGCGCGAAACCTCCCAATCTCCCCAGCGAACGTGAGTGCTCGCAGCAGGGGATTTAGGATCTGCACTCTCCTTAAATTGACCAAAGTTTCGCAGGCGATCGCCCGTTTTAGGCAGAGGTTTGTTTGAGTAGTCGTAGTGTTCTGCTAGGATACTCGTGAGAGCACCTGTATGGGAAAGCAATCTATCCTCCCATCCAGGGGAAGAAAGCGATTCTGTTTTGAAAACGATCAACCGTTTCGGCATTGATTTATGCCTCCCTCTAAGCATACTTTATATTTTATTCAGTCCGCGTAGGCGGACTTCGTTTCTGTAGTTGCGGTTTCAACCGCCGAATGATAAAAGAGGTAACTTTATATTTGATTGAGTCCGCTAGGAGTGAACTTAATTTGTGTAGTGGCGGTTTCAACCGCCGAGGGTAAAGTGCGCGACTTTATTAACTTCTACAGCCGATCGCACTTTTGTCGATCTGTCGCTGTCGCGCACCTACTCCCAAATCAATCTGAAACAATCAGATTTAATCTCAATTAGCAATTAGCAATTACTAATCACCAGTTAGCAATTAGCAATTAGCAATTACTCTATAAGTAATTACCAATTACCAACTGTAAACTATTTATTCAGCGCTTCGCGGGCGGCTACCGCTTCGTCGGGATGAATATTCAAGCGGGTCAAATTAATTCGACCTTTATTGTCAATTTCTCGCACTTTGACAATCACTTCATCGTTCACAGCTAACTCGTCTTCCACTTTGCCAACGCGGTAGTCGGCTAACTGGGAAATGTGAATCATTCCTTCTTTTCCGGGCAAAATTTCGACAAAAGCGCCGATCGGAATAATTCGAGTTACGCGGCCGACATACACGTCTCCTGCATTTAACTTGCGCGTCATGCCTTGGACAATGTTGTATGCCCGCTGAGCTTTTTCGCTGTCGTTGCCAGCAATTGTCACGGTTCCGTCGTCTTCGATGTCTATTTTGACACCGGTTTCTTCGGTGATGGCTTTGATCGTTTTGCCACCAGGCCCAATTACCAAACCGATAAATTCTGGATCGATTTTCAGGGTTAGCAAACGTGGTGCAAACGGCGACATTTCCTTGCGGGGAGTGTCGATGCTTGCCAGCATTCTTTCTAAAATGTGCAGTCTGGCGGGTTTGGCTTGGCGGATGGCATTGGCAATTACATCTAAGGGCAAACCTTTGATTTTCATGTCCATCTGCAAAGCAGTAATCCCGGTGTCGGTACCGGCTACTTTGAAGTCCATGTCGCCTAAGAAGTCTTCAATTGCCTGAATGTCAGTCAAAATTCTGACTTCATCGCCTTCTTTAATTAAGCCCATTGCCGCGCCGCTGACGGGTTGGGAAAGGGGAACGCCTGCATCCATTAATGCTAGCGTTGAGGCGCAAACTGAACCCATTGAGGTGGAACCGTCGGAAGAAAGGACTTCTGAAACTACGCGAATCACGTAGGGGAAATCTTCTTTGGATGGCAAAACCGGCAGTAAAGCGCGTTCTGCGAGGGCTCCGTGACCGATTTCTCGGCGTCCGGGCGATCGCATCGGCTTGGTTTCTGCTACCGAAAACGGCGGGAAATTGTAGTGATGCAGGTAGCGTTTGTCTTGCTGCGGGTGCAAGTCGTCTCCTAAGTCTTGGGCGTCTCCTGGGGTTCCCAGGGTAGCTGCGGACAAGACTTGAGTCAACCCGCGATTAAACAACCCAGTGCCGTGTACTCGCGACGGCAGCACGCCTACGCGACAAGAAACGGGTCGCACCTCGTCTAGCTTGCGGCCGTCTACACGGACGCCATCTTCGAGGATCTGCTTCCGCATCATTTTTTTGGTAACGTCTTTGAAAACGTTGCCGATCGCCTTGCTGTTGGCGGTGGCCGCTACTTTTACCGGGTCCTCTTCCGGGAGTTCGGCGATCGCAGCTTCGACTGCATTTGCCTTAACTTCATCCAATGCTGCATTCCGTACTGTTTTGTCTTTTTCAAATCTTGACAAAATGATGCGGATGGGTTCTTGGGCGCGATCGCGAATAAAGTTTTCCAGGGCCGAATCTTGCGATGGCCGTTCCTCTACCACCAAATCGATGCCCAATTCCGCCATAATTTCGCGCTGGGCTTGAATCAAGTCACAGGCTGCTTCATAGCCGAAGTCGATCGCCTCGATGATATCCTGTTCGGGCAATTGGTTAGCGCCGGCTTCCACCATGATTACTCCGTCAGGAGAACCGGCTACCACGAGATCCAACTCGCCTTCTTTGATTTCGCTGTAGGTGGGGTTGATGATGAAATCGTCCCCTACCAAACCGACTCGCACTGCCGCCATCGGCCCGTAAAACGGCATTTTCGCCAGCAGTATCGCTACGGAAGCCCCCGTCACCGCCAAAACGTCTGGTGGCACTTGTTCGTCCATCGAAACCGTTGTGGCTACAACTTGGATGTCATCTCGCAGCCAGCTTGGAAATAGCGGGCGTAGCGGTCGATCGATCAAACGGCCAGTCAAAGTCACTTTTTCTGGGGGGCGCCCTTCCCGGCGCAAAAATCCACCGGGAATTTTACCGCCAGCGTAGAGTCTCTCTTCGTAATCCACCAACAGGGGCAGGAAATCAATTCCTTCTCTCCCCTGCGATCGAGTCGCTGTCACCAAAACGGCCGTGTCACCTGACTGAATCAAAACTGCACCGCCTGCTTGAGGCGCTAGTAAACCAATCTTCAGTCTAATATCCCGTCCATCGAAGGATATTGACTTGTCTATCTCTACCATGTAGCACTGCTTCCTTATCTACCACATTCTTTCTCTGTCGGGATCGTAACATTACCACAGGATGTTTGAGAGTCCGACGCCAAAAGACAGGGATAATCGCCCCGTGATCGACTGTCTGCGTCTGGCTTATAAGCATTTATACTCTCGAATTATTTTTTGCAGTCTGGGGTCGATTCTCCGGTCGATCGCCCGCTAAACGCCTTCCATAGATGGTACGATCTATTTTCGTTTGGGAACTGGGACGTTGAGGGAAGAAGGAAGAGGGATTTAGTTATCTAGGTCAGGGAATCAGCGGTAAGGTGTGCCATAAGTACCTAAATATACAGGTTCTACCTAATTCCTATCTGGCTCAAAATTTTCTCGGTTTGTTTTAAATAAAAATTTCATAAATTCCATATAAATGCTGTAGTCAACCTCGCACTTAAATACAAATATCAGGGTAAAAAAATATGGCAATTTTACACGGCAGTTGGCTCCTAGAGGATGAGAAAAGTTGCTTATTTATTTGGGGAGAAACTTGGCGGAAAATTGGGGCAATTGAAACCCTAGAATCGGGGAGGAATTTACCGCATCCCTTAGCAATGACCGAATCGGAATTTAAGATTTTCCTAAATTTCTTGCAACAGTCGGGAAAACTAAACTGGCAATTACCGGAAACCGCAGAAACTCCACCGGAAAAAAGCAAAAAAACTAGGCGATCGCCCAAAACTCAAAACGCAGAAATTCCCACCCCAGACTCCTCAATTCAAAAGGAAATTCGGGCGATCGCACTTCCCACCCAAATCTCAGAATCGAACGCAAGTTTGATGCCGCAGCACTCAGCAGCAGCACTTGAGGAACCCGCTAAAACCGAGGAAATTTACCTTTATCCCTGGCAAGTCGAGGGTTTTTGTCTCAACCCTCAAACAGCTTTTGTTTTCTTGCAATCACTACCGCTTAACAGCACGGAAGCAGACTCTTTTGTCGGCTCAGATTTGCGTTTTTGGTCTCATATTGCTAGGTGGAGTTTGGATTTGTTGGCAAGATGCAAATTTTTGCCTGGATTGGAGAAACAGTCCGACGGTTCTGCTATTGCCAAATGGCAACCGCTGTTAGATAGTTCTACAGATACACTCCGCCTCGCCACTTTTGTCAAGCAAATGCCGACGGCTTGCAGAACATATCAATCGAAGGAAGAAGGAAGTTCGGCAACGGATTCTGTAACGGATGTAACGGATGTAACGGATGTAACGGATGTAACGGATGTCAGTCCGATGTCCGTCGGAAGAAGGAAGAAGGAAGAAGGAAGAGGGGAAAAGGAAGAAGAAGGAAGAAGGAAGAAGGAAGAAGGAAGAGGGGAAAAGGAAGAAGAATTGAGTCAATTGCCTTTAGCGGTGGATTTGCCGATGGGGGCGGAGGAATTGGTGTTAGGCTTTTTGAGTAGTATTGTAGATAGTCAAGTGCGATCTGCTGGTAGCTCTACTTTAGACATCAAAGCAGTTTCTCCTGTGCGCGAATGGCTACAAGCTTTGCAGCAGGAATCTGGGAGAGTTCAAGTAGAAACAGCAGCATTGGAAAACTTGGCAACCAAGCTGACTGCTTGGACTGCACCGCTGCAAAACCAATTATCTCAACACAGCCAATTTCGCACTTGTTTTCAACTCATACCGCCGTCTCCTGGTAAAGCCAACTGGAATTTAAATTATTGCTTGCAAGCAGCAGATGAAAACGAATTTTTGGTAGATGCGACAACTGTTTGGAACAACTCAGTTGAGCGTTTGGCTTATGCGGGGCGGACAATAGAATTGCCTCAAGAAACTTTGCTCAGCGGCTTGGGTTTAGCCTCGAAACTTTATCCGTTAATTGAACCGAGTTTGCAAGCACAGCGGCCTCAATCTTGCCAATTAAATCCGCTGCAAGCATACGAGTTTATTAAGTCTGTAGCTTGGCGGTTTGCTGATAGCGGGTTGGGCGTAGTTTTGCCGCCGAGTTTGACAAAGACGGATGGTTGGGCGAGTCGTTTGGGTTTGAGCATTCAAGCGGAAACTCCGAAAGTGACTCCGGCGAAAGGCGGGTTGGGATTGCAAAGTCTGCTAAATTTTAAGTGGGAATTGACGATCGGCGGACAGCGCCTTTCTAAGGCAGAATTTGACAGATTGATCGCGTTGAATTCGCCTTTGGTGGAAATTAACGGCGAGTGGGTGGAGTTGCGCGCGCCGGATGTGAGGGCTGCTCAAACTTTTTTTGCTAGTCGCAAAGAGCAAATGACTCTTTCTTTGGAGGATGCTTTGCGTTTGGCGTCGGGCGATTCTCAGATGATCGAGAAATTGCCTGTGGTGAATTTTGAGGCTACGGGTCAACTTCAGGAATTGTTGAATACTTTGAGCGATAATCAAGCGGTAAGTGCGATCGCAACTCCGGCTAGTTTCCGAGGACAATTGCGGCCTTATCAAGCCCTAGGAGCAGGCTGGTTAGCATTCTTAGAACGCTGGGGTTTGGGTGCTTGTCTCGCGGACGATATGGGAACTGGTAAATGCGCCTTACCACAAACTTTGCTTTTTGTCAATGGCTTTTTACAAAAAGCTGAAAAAATATGGGAAACTTATGCCGGAAAAACAGAATTCGACGGTGAGGGCTTTTGGTCTGAACCTAACGAGCAATTACTGGTAAATTCCATAAATCAGGAAACAGGCAAAATTGTACAGGCGACTATTCGACGACTTTACCGCCAGCAAGTGCAAGAAAAGTTGCGAACCATCAAACTACAAGATGGTAGCAGCATCACAATTACCCGCCGCCACAAATTGTTAGGACGCGATGGCTGGACAAATGACCTCAAGGTTGGAGATTATGTTTGCGTTCCTGCTAAATTGTATTGGGAAGGAAAGCCGGAAGATCCCGATTTTGTCAAGTTTCTGGCTTGGCAAATAGCTGAGGGACATGAGCAGCGCGATCGGGCTGTACTCTCGATCGCACAAAAAGATGCGACAGTTCTTCAAGAGTTACGTGTCGCACTGCACCGGATCGGCGAAAAGTATGGAGTAAAAATCAATAATCCTGCTGTTCGTACTCGTGCTAAGCAGACAGCAGCAAACTTGGTTGTATGCAGTCGATCGTACCAATGCTTTCTTGAGGCTAAAGGCTACGAGTGGGGGAAACTGTCAGCCGAGAAAAGCTTCCCGCAATTTATCATGCAAGCCAATCTTGATAGCATTCGGATTTTTCTCAGAAACTACTTTGATGCTGAAGGTTCTGTCTTTCTTAACACGCGAAATATCGAAATTAGCACCGCTTCGCCTTTAATCATCCAACAACTTTCTACATTGCTGCGGCGCTTTGGAATTTGGCTGCGAATCGCCACTAAACAGAAATGCGCCACCAATGGCAGCGGGATTTTTCGCACCTATTATATCGGTACTTTCGGCGGTAACTCAGCGCGCATATTTTTCCAAGAAATTGGTTTTGGCTATCCCGAAAAACAGCGTAAATTAGAGCAGATTTGCGAATTGCCTTGCAACACCAATGTTGAGGGAATTCCTGCTTCTGATATCGTCGCTCGTGCAGTGGAAATTACAAAATTACCATTGCGCCATTTCGGAATGCACAATCCTGTTTATATTAACGGTTCCCAGCAGTTTTCCCGCATCAGCCTAGGAAAGGTGGTAGCAGGTATGGAAAATGTGCTTGGTGGTTCCGCAGAACAGGAGTACCGCCAGCTAAAGCCTTCTAAATGGACGAATCAGACCCTAGAGGCTTATGCAAATCTCAATGTAGCGCAGTTAGATAGTGTCCGAGAAAATTTGCAACTTATACTCGATCGCGAAGTATTTTATTGCAGAATAGAAGAAATTGAGGATTTTGAGTACAGTGGGTGGGTCTATGATTTTGAGGTGGGCAAACATCACAATTTTGTTGCCAATAATATTTTGTGCCACAATACTGTTCAGCTAATTGCTTTTCTCCTGCATTTACAAGAACAAGATTCCTTGGAAGGGCCGACATTACTGGTTTGTCCGACATCGGTATTGGGCAACTGGGAACGCGAAGTCAAGAAGTTCGGCCCGACGCTGAAAGTATTGCTACACCACGGAGACCAACGCGCTAAAGGCAAAGCATTTGCTGCGGCGATTAAGGGAAAGGATTTAATCATTACCAGTTACGCGCTGGTGTTTCGCGATGCGAAGGAATTTCAAGGCATTAAGTGGCAAGGATTGGTTTTAGATGAAGCGCAAAATATTAAAAATTCCGAGGCGAAGCAGTCGCAAGCGGTGCGGCAAATCGAGGCATCTTTTAGAATTGCGCTGACGGGAACTCCGGTGGAAAATAGACTGCAAGAATTGTGGTCAATTTTGGAGTTTCTCAATCCTGGCTATTTGGGGCCGCGCAATTTCTTTCAGCGCCGATTTGCAATTCCGATCGAGAAATACGGAGATCGAGAATCTTTGCAGACTTTGCGATCGCTCGTTCGGCCTTTCATCCTCCGCCGCCTGAAAACTGACAAAGAAATCATCCAAGATTTGCCCGAAAAACAGGAGATGACTGTATTTTGCGGACTGGCGACTCAACAGGCGGTATTATATCAGAAAATAGTCGAAGAGTCAATAGCGGAATTAGAATCAGCAGAAGGCATTCAGCGCCGGGGAATGATTCTGGCTTTGCTGGTAAAACTCAAGCAACTTTGCAACCATCCGGCTCTTGTGAAAGCAGAAGCTAAGCCGAAAGAATTGGAGATTAAGAGTCAGGAATCGGGGAAATTGCAGCGGTTGGTGGAAATGTTAGAAGAGGTGATCGCTGAGGGCGATCGGGCTTTAATTTTTACTCAATTTGCTGAATGGGGAAAACTCCTGAAACCCCATCTAGAACAGCATTTAGGGCGAGAAGTTTTGTTCTTGTACGGAGGAATTAAGCAGCAGCAGCGGGAAGAAATGATCGATCGCTTCCAGCACGACCCCCAAGGGCCGCCGATTATGATTTTATCCTTAAAAGCTGGCGGCACCGGTTTGAACTTAACCAGAGCAACCCACGTTTTCCACTATGACAGATGGTGGAATCCCGCAGTAGAAAATCAGGCAACTGACCGCGTATTTCGCATCGGTCAAACTCGCAATGTGCAAGTCCACAAATTTGTCTGCACAGGTACGTTAGAGGAGAAAATACACGATATGATTGAAAGTAAGAAAGCTCTAGCCGAACAAGTTGTCAGCGCCGGCGAAAACTGGCTCACCGAACTAGATACAGACCAACTTCGCAATTTACTAATCCTCGATCGCAATGCTATCATAGAAACGGAAGAAGAATAATATGATTAATTACCAATTCCCAGCAGCACGACACGGATGTCACGGATACAGGGATAGCTGTTTTTTCCTTTCTGACTCCAGCATCCAGGATACAAGCCCCCGGATGAATCCGGGGAGAAATAAAAAACCTGTATCCGATGAAACGTGCCCCCCGAATTTATCCGTGGGGTCAATGCTTCAGTCTAAAATCTAAAATCTAAAATCTAAAATCGATTGACTCCAGCATCCGAATTACCTGTTTGGCCAATGCCCAATGCCCAATTCCCAATTCCCAAATAAATGATTGACAGAGAATGGTGGACACAACAGTGGTTAGATTTAATCAATACCTACCGCTTCAAAAAGCGCTTAGAACGTGGCTGGCAATATGCACGCGAAGGTAAAGTTCTCAGCATTAAATTTCCCAATCAAGAAGTAATTGCCATAGTTCAAGGAACCGATCCCAAACCCTATCTAGTTTCTTTAGGACTCGATACATTGAGCGATGAAGATTGGGATTATGTGATTGAAAATATGTCGCAAAGAGCAGTTTTTTCAGCTAAACTGTTAGCAGGAGAAATGCCGCACAATATTGAAGATGTATTTGCAGCAGCGGGCAAAACGCTATTTCCGTTAAGTTTATCTGATATTCGATCGCGCTGTAGCTGTCCTGACCCGAAAAACCCTTGCAAACACATCAGTGCAGTATACTACTTATTGGGCGATCGCTTCGGCGAAGACCCTTTCGTACTCTTTCAACTGCGCGGAAGAACTAAAGAGCAAATATTGACAGCACTCCGCCAAAGACGGGGTACGGAAGGAGAGGAAAATTCCCAACTCAAATCCGGCGAAAATGCCCCCACTACCAATTCTAAATTGCCGAAGGTCGATCGCTTTTGGGAATACAATCAGCAGCTAGAATCATCTTTAGTAGTGATTGTACCGCCGCCCAGCAGCGAAACAGTATTAGATATCTTAGGCCCAATTCCCCTCGCAACCGACGGAAAAGGAACCGCTAGCAAATCCTCCCCTGCATCAGAGGCTGTCAAGCAGCATTTTAGCAAAATCTACCAAGCAGTTAGCCAGCAAGCAGTTTTAGCAGCACTGAAACGGGGCGAAGGAGATTAACATAATTTATTCCCATAGATGATACTAGGGACTATGGCTGATAAAAATCCGGCTTGAATACCCATTTTATTCTTTAGTTTCTCTCTGCTGGAACGAGAGTTTGTCGAGAATAGATTTCAACCGACGAGTCTTACTGTTTGCAATTTCAGTTTACACTTCCCGCACATTACTCATAATCTCTATCAATTCCTGGGGGCTTTGAATCAAAAAATCGGGATTGTGTGCCACCAAAGCCTCCTGAGAATTAAAACCCCAACCTACAGCAATTACCTTAATTCCGGTTTTTCGAGCAGCTTCTATATCTCTAATCTCATCTCCCACGTAAACGACTTGTTTAGGATTTATATGTTCTCTTTTTAGCCAGCTATTAATAACTTTATGTTTGCCAAAAGTTGAACCAGAGTAAATAAATGTAAAAGTGTCTGGCAAACCATTTTTTTCCAGCGAGGCCAAGACGTTTTCTCTGGAATTAGATGTGATTATGCCCAGTTGAAATCCCTGTTTTTTTAAATCTAGTAAAACTTCTTTAATTCCAGGAAATAACTGAATATTGGGAATTTCGCTGCGTAACTCTGCTTTCAACATTCTAATCAACAGCGGGAATTTGAAGATAGAAATGCCAGAATACTGAAGGAGTTGCCAAGAAGTTAAATTGCTCAGTTGAGCGATTTGCTCTTTGGTGGCAGACTTAAAGCCTAATTCTACTGACAAACGGTTGGTGATGCTTAGAAGAATATCGATTGTATCTGCTAAAGTACCGTCAAAATCAAAAATAATTACTTGGGTCATTGGACAATAGCAAATAAGGAACGGAGGATCATACAATTTTAGATTTTAGATTTTAGATTTTAGATTTTAGATGGGGGAATGACTTACTGCATAATGTATTGGGTCAGGGTGCTCCGTGCGCCCCCTACGGTTATTATGTATAGGGTAAGGTGCTTATGGGCGCACCCTGAGCGCGAACATCTCAACTTTTAAGGGTTAATTTGATTGGCTTTCGCATTTCGCCGCAGCATTTCGGGTTTAATTCGCCGCAGCGCCGAAGCGGTAAATCTGCGGTTCCATTCTTCGTCGGAGATGTCGGCTAATTCTGAAAGTGTCGGCGCTATATTTTCAGGATAAGGCTCAAACTCTGCAACATCAGTTGGTTTAGCAAATCGCTGATTCCAAGGACAAACATCCTGACAAATATCGCAACCTGCTACCCAACCTTGTAAATTAGATGCAATTTCGTCGGGCAATTTTTCTGCTCGATTCTCGATCGTGTGATAGGCTATACATCGATCGGCATTCACCACAAAAGGCTCAGTAATCGCCCCCGTCGGACACGCCTCAATGCAGCGAGTACAAGTACCGCAATGTTCCATATGAGACTCATCGGGCGCTAACTCCAAATTAGTCAAGATTTCTCCCAAAAACACCCAAGAACCGTATTCGCGCGAAATTACATTACCATTTTTGGCAATCCAGCCAATCCCAGCACGCTGCGCCCACATTTTATCCTGAATCGGCCCGGTATCAGCATAATACCGCGCTTCAATTCCCTCGCCTTGCGATCGCACCCAATTTGCCAAAACCTTCAGTTTTTTGTGCAAAATTCTATGGTAATCCCGCCCCCAACCGTAGCGAGAGATTTTAGCATATTCGACCTCTGCCTCGACCCCCCTCTCACAAGGGGGATTTGAGGGGCGTTGGTGGGGCGTGTAGTAGTTGATGGCGACACATATTAAGGACTGCACCTCTGGCATCACCAATTGAATATCCTGCCGTTTCGGGTTTGCCATCCATGCCATATCCGCCTGATAACCCTTGTCCAGCCAAGCTTGCAATCTTTGTTTTTCTAGATCTAAATCCGTGTCTGTTGAGGCTATCCCGACTTTGTGAAATCCCAACTCAAGGGCTTTTTGCTTAATGCGATCGCTATTAATTGATTTTTTCATCTGGTAAGGAACCACAGCACAAATTGCGCCATAAGTCTACTAATCTTAAGATTAATTGTGGGACAGAATTGATAATAATTTCACAATCTTTATATTTATAAATTTGAACTCCAAAATGTCAAAAATGTTACATAATTTAATTTAGGGAGAATTCGATTCGCTAATTCAAGTACGCAAGTAAAACCGACAGCGAATCTCACAGCATACACATGGCAGTTAGTATTCAATCAGCTCAATCTATTTTCTCAAACACCGAGATTGCGAGCGTTGTTCCGGCTACCACGGAAGCGTTCTACAAACTCAGCGTTGAAGACCAACTCGCACTACTCTGGTATGCCTACACCGAAATGGGCGTTTCCATCACCGCAGCAGCCCCAGGAGTAGCCAGCATGGCGCTTGTCGAAGGCATCCTCAGCGAAATTAAGCAGATGTCGCCGGCTGCTCAAAGCAAAACCATGTTTGACCTAGCCAGCAACGCCGACACTACAATCGGTCGGATTTACACTTCCTTGCGCGTCAATACCAAACTCGGTTTCTGGTACGAGTTGGGACAGTTGATGAAACAGGGCGTTGTCGCTCCGATCCCCGCGGGCTATCAAATGTCTCCCGAAGCCACCACAGTTTTGGAAACCATCAAGAAACTAGATCCAGGTCAGCAAATTACCGTACTTCGCAACACCGTAGTTCACATGGGCTACGATCCCGATTTCAGCCAAGAGTACGGCAAACGCTCAGCCCCCCGCAGCACTCCCACCGATCCAAAAGAGCGGGTGAAAACCCAAATTGAGGGTATCAGCGAGCAGACTGTGCTCAATTACATCGACTACATGAACGCCTTCGACTTCACCCCAGCCGTCGGTTTATTTGCTGAAGAAGGTGCCCTGCAACCGCCTTTCCAAAAGCCGATCGTCGGTCGCGACGCTATCCTCAACTATATGCGGGAAGAGTGCATCGGACTGAAAATGATGCCCCAGCAAGGCGTATCGGAACCTGCAGAAGATGGCTACCGACAAGTGAAAGTCACTGGCAAAGTCGAAACTCCCTGGTTCGGCGCGAATGTGGGCATGAACATTGCGTGGCGGTTTTTGCTCGATCCCCAAGGTCAAATTTTCTTTGTGGCGATCGACTTGTTGGCATCTCCTAAAGAATTGCTCAATTTGATGCGTAAATAGAATATTCGGGTTCGGTCTGTCAAACAGACTTGGCCAGAAACCCAGATGCCGTCAGGTGTCTGGGTTTCTATCATTTTAGATTTTAGATTTTAGATTTTAGATTCAAGAATTATAAGGATGGGAAATGACTGATGGTATTAGGGTTTGCAGCTTGGCTACACTTGCATTTTTTGAAAGTAGTATTGATTTTGGTGGATCTGAAAGCTGCGATCGACACTCTCCGGTTCCTCCTTTTTTCGGAGAATTATTTTCCTAGCCCTACTTATATCTTTTGAGGGATTTGCTGCGACAAAGAGAATGATTACAGTATAATCATTCATCTAAAATCACTTGTTTTATGACCGCGACAACTCGACCTATTTTAACTACCTCTATCAAGATTGCAGGCATTACAATGCCACGGATACTGCAATATTTTGAAACTTTAAACGCGGGCGATTTTGACGCGACGGCTAATTTATTTGCCGATGATGGGGTTCTGCACGCCCCGTTTGAAGATCCAATTATCGGCAGCATCTCGATCGCCACTTATCTCAAAAAAGAAGCGCGAGGAATGCAGCTAGAACCCCAGAAAGGTGTCAGCCAAATTTTAGAAGATGGCCAAGTAGAAGTTCAGGTCAGCGGCCGGGTGCAAACTTCCGCATTTGCTGTTAATGTCGCATGGCTGTTCTTGCTCAATTCTGACCAAAAACTCCTTTCTGTCACGGTCAAACTGTTAGCTTCTCCCCAAGAATTGCTAAATATGCGGTCGCAGAAGAAATTTGATGTTTAATAATCTGTTTCAGATTTAAATTGTCTATTTTGGTTTGACCTGTCGATCGCACGTCATAGCTAAAATCGTGCGATCGACAGGTTAATCGGCTTTTTATCGCCCGAATCAGGCAGAAACCGGGTTTTTATCCAAATCTCTGGTGAAGTGCCAGTAACGGTATAAAAACCCCGTTTATGCGGTATTTGTGCGATCGGGACTGTACCCCTACAGTCTTACAGTCTCCCCTTGGGCTGACCGAAAGCATCCAGGATACCCGCCACGTGATTCATCCGTCCAGAAATAAAAAACCTGTATCCGATGAAACTTGCCGAACGTATTTATCTCGCGCAAGTCAATGCTTCAATTCTAAAATCTAAAATCTAAAATCTAAAATCGATTGACGATACTGCACGAAAAAGTGGCTGTCACCGCACCGTGCGACAGACAGCCAAAGCCAGCCAAAAAGTGCATTGTCAATCACTAATCACTCATGACTAATGACTAATGACTAATGACTAATGACTAATTAAGATTTTTCCGGCAAACTCGCTTCCAACTTGAGACAGTTGCGACCGTCTATTTGCAAAGTGTAGTCCACCCGATCCATAAGTCTGCTCATAATCAGCCAGCCGTAGCCGCTTTCCTGTTTAGCTTCCGGCATCGGGGGATTGTAAGTATCCATTTCGTAACCTTTACCGTAATCCCAAATTTCTAAACCAATATCCCTATTTTTTAAATTCAAGCGAATTAACACGGGCAAATTGGGTTGATCTTTGTGAGCATGGCGGATCACGTTAGAATAGGCTTCTGCTAACACCAAGCGCAAACGATTCGACTGACGCGGCCAATCGACGTGCTCTCCTAGCTCTACTTCCAAACTGCTCAGCAACCAATTTTCAACAATTGTTAAAAACCGCAAGTCGCTTGGCACATGAAGCTCAGTATTCATAAAAAAATCCCGTAAGTTTGAAAACCCCTGTGTCTTCACACCAGGTATGAAACACGACGCGCCGAATGGATTCGGCCTCAATACTTGTCACTAATCGGGGGATACTAGCCTTTTCTGGTTAAAAATCAGGCATTCGTCATTCGGTATAAGGCAGAAGTTAAGAGTATAGTTGAAAACTTTTGTTATGAGTCTAAAGCCCACTAACAATTGATAATTATACCGAGACTGCAAGCAGCGAGGTATAAAAAATCTGTGTTTCAATCCTTGGCTTTTAAGCGTTGGTTTTTTCTGACGAATGCCTTCTACCTTAACCCTTGACAGGTATTTAATCCCCCAGGAAAGCGATTCAGGAAACTAGCTGCGCCATCGCCGGCTAGGTTTTTTACTGTGGTTTTTGACTGTTGACGATAACGCCGTCCTTTGCAGGACTACTCTATGGGCCGTCAACAAGCAGGGCTTAAGTTTTTTCGGCTCTCACCCCCGACTATGCGTCGGGAGTCGCTGACAGATTCAAAGAACTTCCAGAGAGAGTATGGTTTGGTCGTCTTCCTGAACGGGATTATCGGCTCGGATGTAAGCCAACAAATTGTCCAAGTTGAAAGAACCAGGTTCCTGAATCAAGAGTTGCCAAAGCCCTTCTTGTTGTAGCATAGAACGGGTTGGTACACCCCCTGCGACCGCTTCAGTGGTCACGCTAGCTTCAGTAATCCCGTCACTCGTCAGCAGAAATACATCTCCTGACTTTAATTCGATCGTACCTGCTTTGCCTCTCCAAACTGGTAGTATCCCCAAAGGAATGCCACGAGCTTTCAGGAAATTCGGCTCGGCTGGCGTTTTACCGCTAGCGGCTTGAGCTTTCACCTCCGAGTGAGACCAAACAATCGGGTAAATGTGACCGGCATTAGCAAATGCCAGGTGTCCGGTTGACGGAGTGTAACGAGCTACAACCATTGTAATAAAATGGTTGTTGCCGATCAGGTCGTCAGACATACTGCTATTCATATTGTGCATAACTCGATCGGGCTCTGGAGAAACTTCTTGGGAAAGTTCCCGACGCATCACCGAAATCGCGCTCGCCATAAATAGAGCAGCCGGAACTCCCTTACCCGAAACATCTCCCACCGCTATCCAAATATCCCCTTGGGAGTGGACGTAGACTTCAAAAAAGTCCCCACCCACTTCCCGCGCGGGATAACAGCAAGCTTGCACCCTGACAGTTTCAAAATCCGGCCAACTTTGGCGCAACAAGTTTGTTTGGATTTGGCGAGCCACTTCCAACTCGTTTTGCATCTGCTTGGCTAAATCCAGAGTGCGCTGATATAGCTTAGCTTGAGACAGGGCGAGAGCAGCTTGAGCTGCTACACCTTCTATTAACTCTATCTCTTCTGCTGACCAAGGGTTAGTGCCGCCAATCTGGGACAAAGCCAGTACCGCCAGCAATTCTTGCTGGTAAGTCAGGGGCACGGCAATCTCAACCGAGTTACCCTGCCCCCCACTGTTGGAGTTCACTTGAGTTTGGCGGGTGGCTACAGCTTGAACCAGCAAATTTTCATCAAAAGAAAAGCTACTGGCTTCAGAGGTTTGGGCTTGGTAGGGGAAGGTACTCGGCAATAGTCGATCGGCTTCTACCGGCCGCAGCATACAATAGTTGGCCTCAAAAGTTTGACCTACGGTTTGAACAATAGTTTGTACCATACTAGAGTAATCTAGCGACCCGCGAATCACGCTCATTACCTCATTGAACAGAGATTCCTTGCGTAAAGCGCGGCGCAATGCAACGCTGCGCTGCTTGTAGTATTTGTAAGTTTCTGAGGCTTGATTGATCACCAATTTGAGTTCTTCTGGATTCCACGGTTTGGTGATGTATTTGAAAACTTGACCTGAGTTGATGGCCTCAACCAAATCTTCAACATCGGTGTATCCCGTTAGCAGAATCCGAATCGTATCGGGAAATCGCTCGACTGTTTTCCCCAAAAACTCGGTGCCATTCATTTCTGGCATCCGCTGGTCAGATATAATCACCGCCATCTCGCCCTGTTCGTCTAGAACTTCCAGGGCGCTGAGGGCGCTATCTGCTTTGTAAACCTGAAAGTCGCGTCGAAACGTCCGGTACAATAAATCCAAGTTGTCGGGTTCGTCATCGACTACCATCAGTTTCAGCTTGCTTCCATCTCCCCGACTCATCTTTCTTCCCCCTTGAAAACCCCCACCATAGCTGTATTCAGCAAGGTGGCGGGAGGAAAAGGAGGGCTGGATATATGCAACATATCAGTTACGTCAAGTTGAGTTAAAGAAACCCGTTTTACCTCAAGGTGAGCATTCCTTTCGCACCATCTGTTCGCACAGATGAGAGGCTTTCGATACTGTAACCCGCCTCGGTAGGCCGCTTCAATAGGGAAAATTCCCGAGTCAGCTTTAACGCTGTGATACGAGCAATGACCTTGTTAGCAGTCGGTACTTTTCTAAACACACCAGCATTCAAAACGGCTAATTAATGCTCTGATTGCAGAGTTCTTAACTAGCTGGGCACTGTCCTCGGTGTGAATTTTAACACTTACTACTAACGCAAGTATTGCTACCTAAGTCTGGTCAACACCGGCTGTATTTCAAGCCCCACTGTACCCGGAGGGTTAGTGGTGGGTTGTTGGCGCTATTCCCTACATCTTTGCCGCATCGTACTTGATTGCAGGATGCAAGTCCTCTTAATCTCTGAACTTTTTGCAGCAAGCATATTACTACTGCCGAATCAAGCTAATCTTTCTGCCAGTCTGAGCTTAGCAGAACGAGAGCGGGGATTTCTAGCGACTTCTTCGGATTGTGGCACGATCGGCTTTTTTGTCAGTACCTGCAAATTGGGTGTTCCTCTGAGTTGGTGCTTGACTGGTCGGTCTTCGAGACTGTGAAAGGTAATGATTCCGATTCTCCCACCGGGTTTTAACCACCGTGGGGCAAGGTTTAGGAAAGTTTCTAAAGAAGCGAGTTCGGAGTTGACGGCTATCCTTAAAGCTTGGAAAGTACGGGTGGCCGGATGGATTCTGCCGTTGCGCTGCTTGGGGGGGAAGCTGGAGGCGATCGCCCCTGCAAGTTCTGTTGTAGTTTGAAAAGGACGGCTTTGCACAATCCGCCTCGCGATGCGCCGCGACAGTCGCTCCTCGCCGTACTTGTAAATAATATCTGCTAGTTTAACTTCTTCCCAGTGGTTGATAATCTCTTCTGCCGTCAAAGATTGCTGCTGGTTCATACGCATATCTAGTTGAGCTGGGTGGCGAAAACTAAATCCCCGTTCCGGTGTATCGAACTGAGCAGAGCTGACGCCCAAGTCTGCTATGATACCATCAAATTCGGCCTCTGGGGACTGATATTCAGCAAAGTTGCCGTGCCAAAACTCAACGGGCGAGTTGGCAAATCGGGCTTGGCAAAAACGGATGGCTTGTTCGTCGCGGTCGATCGCCACCACTGTAACATCTGGCGCCGCCGCTAAAATCAAACTCGTGTGTCCGCCGCCCC
The DNA here is from genome assembly GCF_036700905.1 of Microcoleus sp. S13_C3. Lineage (NCBI taxonomy): Bacteria > Bacillati > Cyanobacteriota > Cyanophyceae > Oscillatoriales > Microcoleaceae > Microcoleus > Microcoleus sp. S13_C3. The sequence continues at coordinate 17,851 of NZ_JAUBPT010000032.1, forward strand.
CAAGCGTCGCGTCCAAATAGCGGCCGCCTGGACGCACAGCCAAACCCGCAATTAACTCGCTTCCCAAAACTGGAACGTGATAGGTGTCAATACTGACATCCGATCCAAGGGTCTCCTTCTCAGAGAGCTCGATATCCTTCATAATCATAAAAGCCAAACAAAAATCAACAATAGCTAGTAATCATTAATTCATTTAATTATGTCAAGAATTGAGACTAGAACCGAACCGATGGTGCTCAACATGGGCCCGCACCACCCTTCCATGCACGGGGTACTCCGGCTAATCGTCACCCTGGACGGGGAAGATGTGGTGGACTGCGAGCCTGTTTTGGGCTATCTGCACCGGGGGATGGAAAAAATCGCCGAAAACCGCACCAACGTGATGTACGTGCCCTACGTGAGCCGCTGGGACTACGCTGCGGGGATGTTTAACGAAGCGGTGACAGTGAATGCACCGGAAAAGTTGGCAAATATTGCTGTCCCCAAACGGGCTAGTTATATTCGGGTAATCATGCTGGAGTTGAACCGGATTGCTAACCACTTGATGTGGGTAGGGCCGTTTTTGGCGGACGTGGGCGCGCAAACTCCTTTTTTCTATACTATGCGCGATCGCGAACCAATTCTCGACTTGTGGGAAGCAGCCACAGGTTATCGCATGGTTAATAATAACTATTTCCGCATTGGCGGAGTTGCCGCCGATTTGCCCTACGGTTGGGTAGATAAGTGCCAAGATTTCTGCGATTATTTCGTTCCCAAAATTGACGAATACGAACGTTTAATTACCAACAATCCAATCTTTCGCCGCCGGATTGAAGGGCTGGGTACTATTTCTCGCAACGAAGCGATTAACTGGGGACTTTCCGGGCCCATGTTGCGCGGTTCCGGCGTAAATTGGGATTTGCGGAAAGTTGACCATTACGAATGTTATGACGACTTCGACTGGGAAGTCTGTACCGAAGCTGGTGGCGATTGTTTAGCCCGGTATTTAGTACGGATTCGGGAGATGCGCGAGTCTGTTAAGATTCTCTATCAAGCCTTGAAAGGACTCCCCGGCGGCCCTTACGAGAATTTGGAAGCCAAGCGCTTAGAAAGCGGGCCAAAATCTGAATGGAATGGTTTTGACTATCAGTTTATTGGCAAAAAAGTTGCCCCGACTTTTAAGATTCCCAAGGGCGAACATTATGTCCGCGTTGAAAGCGGCAAGGGTGAGTTGGGGATTTATATTATCGGGGATGATAGTGTGTTTCCTTGGCGCTGGAAGATTCGGGCTGCGGATTTTAATAATTTGCAGATTTTGCCTCACATTGTGCGCGGCGTGAAGATTGCGGATTTGGTGGCGATTTTGGGGAGTATCGACATTATTATGGGCTCGGTTGACAGGTAGGTTTTGTCGGTTTTTATCTGAGAATTTAACCCGGTTTTTTTAGGAAACCGGGTTGATTTTTTTGAACCGCAGATAAACGCGGATAAACGCCGATGGAGCTCGATTAATATTGCTATTAACGTCGCTAAAATGTACCTTATTTCTCTCTTCTCTCTTCCTCTGTGCCCTCTGCGCCCTCTGCGGTTAATAAAAAAAATCTCTCATTGACAAATGAAATAACATCAACTTTGATTCGATAAATTATGAAAGTTCATCAACCAGATATCAATGACAGCAACCCGGAGCTCTGCGCTTTAATCTGCGAAAGAATTGCCGCCAGTCCCCAGCAGCGTATTACTTTTGCTGAATATATGGATTTGGCATTATATCATCCGCAGTACGGTTATTATAATAGCGATCGCCCGTCGATCGGCAAACAAGGCGATTTTATCACGTCGTCTCATTGGGGTGCTGATTTTGCTGAGGTTTTGGCGGATCAGTTTGTGGAAATGTGGGAAATTCTAGGCAAACCTCAAAACTTCGCGATTGTAGAAATGGGCGCTGGGCGGGGAAATTTTGCCGAAAATGTGCTGCAATATCTGCAACTGCAATATCCCGATTTCTTTCATATTTTAGAATACATTATTATTGAACTTTCCCCTGGGCTCCAAGCGGAACAGCGGCAAATTCTAGCCGATATCAAGTGTGTTAAGTGGTGCAATTGGGATGAGATAGTTAATAACTCAATTGTCGGTTGTTTCTTTTCTAATGAGTTAGTAGATGCTTTACCAGTACATCAATTCATTCGGGAAGAAGGGCAAGTTAGGGAGATTTACGTTGCCGCAGAAACCCCCAAAAATATACAAGAACAAATAAAATTTGTTGAGGTAGTTGACGAAGTTTCTACACCTAAAATTGCTGAATATTTTGAGTTATTGGGAGTCGATTTATCGGCGAGTGTTTACGGGGATGGCTATCGCAGTGAGGTGAATTTAGTAGCTTTAGACTGGATGAGTACAGTTGCTCAAAAGTTGCAGCGGGGATATTTGTTAACTATTGATTACGGCCATCCGGCGCACCGCTATTACAATCCGAGGCGCAGTGAGGGGACGCTACAGTGTTATTATCGCCACCGATATCACAGCAATCCTTATATTAATGTGGGGCGGCAGGATTTAACGGCTCATGTTAATTTTACGGCGTTGGAAAGGCAGGGGGAATTGTGCGGTTTGGATGTGGTAGGGTTTACTCAGCAGGCTTTGTTTTTGATGGCGTTGGGTTTGGGCGATCGTATTGCTTCTCTATCAACAAATCATGCGGAAGTATTGGATGTGGCAACGTTTTTGCGGCGACGGGAGGCTTTGCATCAATTGATCGATCCGATGGGTTTGGGCGGTTTTGGGGTTTTGGTGCAGTGTAAAGGGTTGAGGGAGGAGGAAAAGGGGAGAATTTTGAAGGGTTTGATGGTGCCTGATTGATTATTTGAGATTGATTATTAACTAATTAAGCTGTTTTTTAACCGCACGAGCGATTAAAGGCGCTTTCTTTTCTAACCCTTCTAAATTAAGTTCGTTCTCTAGATACATCCGATACCACTCCTGACGTTGTTCTATCACCCATTCACTATTCTGAAGCTGTAACTTTTTGAGGGTAAATTCGGCTCGATCGCGCTGGTGGGAAGGAATCGCATCAGTCAAAACCAACTGACAAGAAGGTAGGATAATCTCAAACCAATTATCTTCTACTTCAAACGGATCGAGAATTTGTCTATCGTAAGTTCCTTTGCAGCTATTTACCCGTTGCAAAGCATAGCGATAGTTTTTCCAGTCATAAATCAAATGCCGATTTTCTGCTTTACTTTTACTCAAATAATGATCTACAGTACCCATCCGACTCGGTATGTACATAACTGAATAGCCACAAAGATTTTGGAAGTCTTTAGCTAATTGAGGTTTGAAGGTAGACCAAAAATCTTTTGGTTCTTTACCAGGATTTTTAACTAACCAATTATTGCCTGCTTGTCGCACTTGTTGCTCAAAATCTGCTGGTTCCGCTGGCGGAGTAAATCGCATCATCTTTACTCTACCTCGGTGCTCACAATCCATCGCGGCCAGAAGCGATCGTGTTCTGGTAAAACTCGCAGGAGTTCCTGATGAATTTGATCCTTAGTTCTGAGGTATTCAGGAAAAGTTTCCATGCTTTCTCCTCGCATGAAGGTATACGCAGCCTCAATCGCTATTTCTGCTTCGCGGGAACGAGCCTGTTTTAACCCAAAAATATCTGAAGTTAGCCAGCCAACAGCATCGCCATGTTTTGTCCAAGGAACTTCATTAAGAGTTACATCTTTACCTTGTAACTCAAACAAAAATAACTTATCTTGCTCCTCATCAAATTCAGGCTCGATTGAGGCAAGTAGCAGCGGAGAATGAGTTGTAGCTATTAGCTGAAGTTTCATTTCATTTTCGAGGTTTGTTGCTACTTCTAAGATAGCTGGCAAGATTGATCGTTGCCACTGTGGATGTAAATGAGCTTCAACTTCATCGATTAAAAGAATTATCTTATCCAGAGGTTCTTGTTGCCGCAACTTAGAAGCCATTGTGTGTTCATACCAAGTCCATACTAACAAATAAGCTAATCCTAAAATTCGCTTAATGCCCGCTGATGCGTATATAATCGGAACATTGCCATAGGGAAAATTTAAGGTAGGAATCTCACGCACATCCTCAACAGAAACCCTTATTGGTTCTCCCGGTTCCATCCATTCATCAGCATCGGGAGAAAGTTGTTTAATGACGCGAGATAATAGTTGGAATTGAGATCGGTCTGGTTGACGTTGCCAGTTCACCCAATCATGAATTAGACCATTACAGATAAATTTTCCTTCGGAATTAATCAATCCATTCCAAAGACTATCATAATTGAAGTGATAAGCTGCTAAGCGATTACGGGCAGGATCTAAGACTGAAAATCCATCAACACGGACGTAAATAATTAACCCTTTGAAACTAGAATACTTGCCACTGTCTAACCACTTTTGTTCGGAAAAACTAAACAGACTTCGATATTTATCGGATTTTTTTTGATTGCTTAAACGAGAAGTGATTTCCGGGGAATTGCCCTGTCCCTGCTGTGGCCAAGCTGGACTATCCGCCCATTTTCCAGTTAGTACCCACCAAGCAACATCAAGCAAAAAAGTTTTCCCCAAACCATTGTCGCCAGTAAATAAATTAATGCGATCGGCAAATTCTACATCGAACTGGGGGGCGGTTCCGACTTGTTTTAGATGAAGTTCTTTCAGCATTTTGAATATTCACTCTATCAGCTACATAATTAGCTCAATATTTAGAAATATTGTACTATAAACTACTTGCTGATTATAAAATATTTTCACTTGGTTCTAATTCAGCCCATTTTAATCGTTCTTGAATTGACATACCCTGCAACTTTTTACTCATTTCATATAAATCCACTTGCGGATAATCCCCCTTAAATAGCGGAATTAAAGCCTCAACAACAGCAGCGATTCCCTGCGGCGGCACTGCATTGCCAATCTGCCGCCGCACTTCAGTCGTAGAACCTTCAAAAACAAAATCATCGGGAAATGTTTGTAATCTTGCCCTTTCACGATTTGTCAAAGAACGCGGTTCTAAATAATGATAACCCCAAGTCCCGCCACCTCCACCAGCAATGATTGTCGATGAGGGTTTATCTGGATGAATTCGGCGATAAACGTGACTGATCATGCCTTTGACATAGTATGGACTATCCTTGGGAATATCAGAGAAATTGCCTCCCGGTTTAATTCGATTTAAAATTTCAACGGTGCGGGCTTGAATTTTATGATGTTGGTTATTGTCAAGAACTGCTTCCACATTTTTGAGTGCTTCGCCCGCAGTTCGATAAGGATGTTTGCGATTTTGACCGTATTCTGGCTGAGGATGCACAAAGTTAAATCCTGTATCCATCCGAATCCCAACTAATAACACTCTTTGCCGAAATTGCGGAACTCCGTAATCGGCAAAGTTGTAGAGTTTAGGTTTAACTAAGTAGCCGGGAGCGATACTTTCAAAATCAGAAATTATTTGTTTTATTGCTTGATAATTATTTGCACTTAATAAGCCTTTGACATTTTCTGCTACAAAAGCTTTGGGCTTTTTTTTATTGACAAAATCGAGAAAGTATGTATATAAATTGCCTCTGGTTCCTTCAAGTCCGGGGCGCTTCCAAATTAGGGAGAAATCTTGACAGGGGAACCCTCCTATACATATTTCAGCTTCGGGAACTTGTGCAATGTCTATATTTTCTATGCTGTCGTTGATGATGACATCAGCAATGTTTCTGCTGAAAGTTTTGCAGGCGTATTTATTGGAGTCGATCGCCCAAACTACCTCAAATCCGGCTTGGTGGAATGGCAAGTCCATGCCGCCGCAACCAGAAAATAAGGATAGGAGTCGCGGTTTTTTTGCCCAGGCGATCGGCTGGAGACGTTCTATTAACATAGGAGTGCAAAGTTAGCCAAGGGCGGGCTGGATTCCCGCACCATAAGAGTGTCATCATACCAAAACACGATCGAACTCGGCTCATCAATTGATATTTCACTCTTCTTCGTCTAACTCGATCCCGGCTTGACGCAGTTTTTCGGCCAATTTTTCAGCGCGGAGGCGTTCGCGATCGCCCCGTTGGCGTTCTTGTTCTACTCTTTCTTCCGACCAAAGCAACAACTCGCCTTCAGGATTCCACCACCTCAACCAACAGCCTGTCCTTCCTTCGTGCGTTCCTTGCCACATTCCTAAAAATAAGTCCAATCCGGGTATCCCATAACGTCCGTTTTCATCAGGTTTTTGCAAGTTGTAGTGCTCTGATTCTAAAGCGTAAACTTCTAAATGAGCTGTTTTGGCTCGGAATATGACGTATCGGGGAACTTTGATTACTTGCTCGTAAAAATACCACTTTCCCACCCGCGAGGTAAATTCAACGGAGTATTCTTCTCCATAGGTTTCTGAAAGAAATTCCATCACGATTTGGGGGATGGTTCCTTCTGTGTGTGGGGTGTAACTGCGGCGTACTTGAGAGACATTTTTTGGATTGACGGGTTTCACGTACATCCAATCTGGTGCTTTGCAGATAATACGCTGTTCGTCGCTGCTTGAACCTGGGAAACTTATTCCTGCACACAAGGCAAAGTTGGAAACAATTAAGGCATCCTGCATTAATTCAGGAAATCCTGTTAGCGGCTGGCGCAAAGCGGCGGCTAACAATGGTTGGCTTTCGTCTTCCACTGGGTCGTCTGGTAGTTGGAAATCTTCTGGTAGTAGCGGCCAGGTGATTGTGAGTTGTGTTTCATAATTTTTAGTTGCTACAGACATAGTTTCTCAGAGGTTAAATGTTTTAATGTTTAAATTATATCTCTTGGTTTTTGGGATTAATGTTAATGGCTTAATGACGAGGCAGAGCCTCTGGATATGCGTTACCGGGCAGAGTCAATTAGTAACGACTTAAGCCGACAGTCCGCCAGGGGTTGAAACCCCTGGCTAATAGCGAAAGTCCTCTTAAGAGGACTGAGAAGAAAACTGTTAAAATATAGCGGTTTTCAGATAAATGAGGTATACAGAAACCCTGTATTCTCAAGCTTTCTAGGTCAAAATTCGTACCTCACCTTTTTGAGAAAGGCTATAATTAGTCCTCATAGCGAGGACTTTAGCTTTGAGGCAGGGAATTCATTCCCTGCCGGACTTAATATGCAGCTATGATCTTCTGCTGTAGGTCGTTTGTCATGGCTAGTAGTTCCGATTGGGCGATCGCACTTTGTTCACCACTCGCCAACCACTTCAATTGTACTGTTTCGTTTTCTGCTTCGGTATCTCCCAAAACTAAACACGCAACCGCACCGCTGCGATCGGCTCTTTTAAACTGTTTCTTGAAAGGACTAGCACTCAAATCTATCTCTACACTAAACCCGACACTTCGCAATTTTTGAGCTAACAATACCGATTGCTGTTCTGCTTTTTCGCCCCTGGATACCAAATAAAAATCTAACTTCGGCGCGGGCAAAGGTGGCAACTTTTGCAGCAGGATAATCAACCTTTCGATACCCATTGCCCAACCGACTGCCGCCGTATCTGGGCCGCCCAATTCCTTTACTAAACCGTCGTAGCGGCCGCCTCCGCAAACTGTTGATTGCGCTCCCAAATCGTCGGAGATAATTTCAAATGCGGTGTTGGTATAGTAATCTAAACCGCGCACTAATCGGGGATTTAACTGATAGCTAATTCCTAAATTTGTGAGCATAAGCTGCACTTGCTCGAAGTGCGATCGCGATTCCTCTCCCAAATAGTCCAAAATACTCGGCGCACCAGCTACAATTTCTTGAGTGCGCTGATTTTTGCTGTCCAAAATCCGCAGCGGGTTTCGAGTCAAACGGTCTTGAGAATCCGCGTCTAATTCGTCTTTGTGCGGTGTAAAATAATCGATCAAATCTTGCCGATAATTTTGTCTGTCTTGCTTATTTCCGACAGAATTAATATCGAGGCGCAAATTTTTTAAACCGAGGGTTTGCAGGATATCGCAGGCGATCGCAATTACCTCGACATCCGCACGAGGATTCGCACTCCCCAAGACTTCCACGCCAATTTGATTAAACTGCCGCTGTCTTCCGTCTTGCGTGCCTTCGTAGCGAAACATCGGCCCAGCATACCACAGACGCTGCACGTCACCAGCCGCGTACAAACTGTGTTGAATAAAAGCTCGGACTACCCCGGCTGTGCCTTCTGGACGCAAAGTAGTCGATCGATCGCCCTTATCTTTAAAAGTGTACATTTCCTTACCCACGACATCGGTAGCTTCCCCAATGCCGCGTTCAAATAAAGATGTCTGTTCAAATATCGGCGTCCGAATTTCCCGATAAGCCGCTTTTTTCAATATTGTTCTAGCGACTTCTTCTATATTTTGCCAGTATTGAATTTCAGCGGGCAAAATATCCCGCGTTCCCGGTAAAGTTTTAATTGCACTCATTTTGTTAGTCATTAGTCAGTAGTCATTAGTCAGTAGTCATTAGTCAGTAGTCATTAGTCATTAGTTAGCGGTTATTTTTTGGTTTTTGGTTTTTGGTTTTTGGTTTTTATTTGCAGGTTTTTTGTTCGTTGTAGGCGCTCGTAATTAATGCCCAATGCCCAATTCCCAATGCCCGATGCCCAATTCCCCATAACTAATGACTTAATAATTCCCAGGCTCCGTAACGATCGCCATAATAAGCCAAAATGCGATCGACTCGCTCGCGACCTGCCAAATCGAACGCTTCAGGATACTGTATCCACAAACCCCCAATTTGGCTGTCACTGTAATCAAACCGCTGCGACTGCTGCAGGATTAAACCGGTTTGCACCCCTTCAACTTGACGCAAATGGGTCGCCACTTCGCGATACACCGCCAGCGGCAATCCAGGGGATTGAATGTGATAGCGGAGTTGTTTTTCTTGTGCCGTTTGCATCATTTCTTTGCCTGTCCCCAACCAGAACCCCTACTTAAGATACTTCTTTATCGATCGGCCGCGGTAGAGGACAGCAGTTAATATTGTCCAAACATACCTTTCCCCACTGCAACGCCCAGCGTACAAGGGTAACTCGATTGTCAGCGCGCGTCTTGTTCAAGATATTGCTAATGTGGTTGTCAACTGTACGCTTGCTAATCTCTAACTTTTCGGCGATTTTCTCATTAGTCAATCCCGCCGCTACTAACTCTACCACTTGCAATTCTCTGTCCGACAGGGTGACAGGGGTTCCAGAGACAATCCCACTCATAAATTTTTCCTATGTCTGCATATTTACCTATCTACAATTCTAGAGGATGAGGGATAAAGTATGAAGAGCAAATTAAATTTGCTGTGCTACTCTTTCGGCCCCGAAGCACCAACTCGCTTGTAGAATCGCAAAAAGTGCAAACTCAGCGCCGACACAGCATGACCCGCACGGACTTGCACTGCTGGCACCGGAGGGCGGCGGGCGATCCCTTTACCTGCGCGCATCTGACATCCGGGCCAAACCCGCAGATGTTTTCAGGTAAAACAACTGATACGCCCGCACTGCACTTGTCCGTTGAGCGAGTAACTGCGAGTATCAGTAAGTCTGATATTATAGGAGCAGCAATAAAAAAATAGCTGGCAATTTTTCTGGGATGGGTTAAAAATCATTATTGACCTGTCTACTGCTGGTCTAAAATCTCAAATCTCAAATCTAAAATAGATATGACTTATCCTCGCGTTTTGTGTCTGGGTGAAGTTTTATTTGATTGTTTAGCAGACAAACCAGGAGTATCTCTCGAAGAGGTAGAATCTTGGACGGCCTATCCCGGCGGTGCTCCTGCTAATGTTGCCTGTGCTTTGGTTAAATTGGGGACGGCGGCGGGATTTATCGGTGCTGTAGGTGGGGATGAATTGGGGAATTCCCTAGTGCAGGTATTGCAAGAAGTAGGGGTTGATATTGCTGGAGTGCAGCGACATCCAAGTGCGCCGACGCGGCAAGTTTATGTCTTGCGGAATCAAGCGGGCGATCGATCTTTTGCCGGTTTTGGCGAATTTGATACTGCGGATTTTGCCGACACCCGCATCCTTGCTGCACAACTACCCGAAGTGCTGTTTGAAAATGCCGAATATTTAGTGCTAGGTACTTTAGAATTAGCTTATCCTGAAAGTCGAGAGGCGATCGTCCGAGCGATCGAACTAGCAGAAAAGTACGACGTTAAAATTATACTTGACATCAATTGGCGTCCCGTGTTTTGGCCAAATCCAGACGAAGCAAAAGCGCACATTAGAAAAATATTAAAAAAAGTTGATTTTGTCAAGTTATCTGAGGAAGAAGCCGAATGGTTGTTTGACACTAACGATGCTGGAGCTATTACCTACCGTCTCGATTCCGTAGAAGGCGTTTTGGTAACTGCGGGCGAGAAAGGTTGCGCTTATTGTATCTCGGAAAATGAAGGAAAAATCCCCGCATTTACAGTAGATGTTGAGGATACAACAGGTGCCGGCGACGGTTTTCTGGCTGGTTTTGTCAGCCAATTATGCAAGGTGGGAATTAAGAGTTTAGCCACTCCAGAAATAACCAAAAAAGTTATAACTTATGCGAGTGCGGTAGGTTCGATGACAGCGATGAAACCGGGTGCAATTGCGGCTCAACCAACCGCCGCTGAAGTAGAAGCTTTCTTGTATTTGTACAAAAATTAGCAGGCAAAACCTCTCCCCCCAAAACGCAGGGCTGTTTCATTCTCACGAAAATCTGGCTTTTGTAGGGGCGGTGCCAAGAATGCCCGCCCCCCCACGGACGATGAAATCAATGTTTCAAATATCGGGGCAACCGGGCGTGGGATTGCCCCTACAAGAGAATGAAACAGCCCTGCCCCAAAACGGGGAGGGGGCTAAATTTGGTTCAGAAACCCGATTGCTAGGAAAAAAGTAACTGTTATAGCAATCCTAAATCATTTGCATTATTATTGTAGGGGCAATCCCACGCCCGGTTGCTCGATAGATAGGGGGTAGGCACTCTGAGCACTACCCCTACAAATTTATCTGAATCATTTAGGATTGCTATATAAGACTTGGCGATTAAACTCGCTACTATACAAACTCTCGCCCTAGTTAAGAGGGAGTAAGAAATAAACGGGAGCGTGTCACTTTTGCGATGAGTATTTATACTTAAACATTTCTTCGCTTACCAATTAAGCCATTTAAGTAAGCACATCGATGAGCCAATACCTGCCCAATATGTTCTGATTTCCAACTTGCTCCAGATATTTTAATTCGTCTAGCTATTTGCTTAATTCCTGATTCTACTGCGCCAGAGCCAATTGAACATATTTCATCTATGAAGGCAAACTTCGTAATTAATAATTCTTTCTTTGTGCTTTTCTAAATAGTTGCAAAAATTAACTGCTGTTTTTTTCTTTAACTCTGTAAATAGTGCTTTTGCACTTTTTACATTTCCTTTCCATAAATATGTTTCTGCTTGCTTCAATCGCTTAATTGAACCGCCTACTTTCTGAAGATTTTCATTCAAATGATACCAGTCCATAATTTCTCTTCTGTCCTGTTCACAACTAATTTCCTTGAATATATTCCATACGCCATCATGTCCATCACCGTCTGACAAGTTACTGGTTTTGCTAGTGGCTGTTGATTTGCCCAATTAACGATCATCTCATTTTGGTCAAAACTACCTACTATCCCTGCTTCTGACACAATTGCTTTATAATCTTTCCACTCCGATTTTTCTCCGAGTGGTGTGATCAATCGTGCTTTTCCACCATCTACACTTAACTCCGTAATATCTGCTGTTGCGATGGGCTGCTCAAATTCTTGATAATGTACTAATCTTTGTTGTGTCTTAGCTGGAACCGTAATCCCTGTTATGTATTCAATATCTTTGGCTGCATTTTGATACGCAACGTTAGCACTCAGTCTTAAACAACAGTTCTCTAAATGTGGACTTAATCTACTTCTACTCCCACACCCTAGTTTATCTGCTTGCTTTTGGGTGATGCTTAAATCACCTAATGTACTTTTTAATCTCTTTACCCTTCCGGCTTTTGTCCCGCTCGCTGAGTAGATAAAAAAATTCCGATCTGCGGTGTCACATGAGTTAACACCTTATCTTTAACCGTGATCTCAATATCTTCTAATGTTTTCAACGATTTCGGGTCACAATCAGCATACAGGATTGCCGAAATAGCCTCTACATATGTTTGAATCGCCTGTTGTTGTTCGGGAGTCATCGTTCAATCGCCACTAATTAAGACATCATTATTTTCGCTGATTTTGCCAACAATAGCTCAAAACCTTTGCCCTACTTATTATGAGTATTTATAAGTAATTGGACAGAATTAATTACACACTGATTTTTTGCTGATTCTTTACTAGACAAGGCTTGTAGCCCAAATTTTTGTGTAATTAATTGTGTCCTACTACTTACTTATCGCAAAAGTGACACGCTCCCGAAATAAACTGGTATTTAAGCCCGATTTAGTATTATATAGCAATCCTCGCATCAGTTGTAAAAATATGTAGGGGTAGTGCTACCCCTACTCCCCGTGCCTACCCCCCACGGATCGGAGCAACCACGGGGGGTTTGCCCCTACAACAATTACACAATTCATTTAGAATCGCTATAGGTTTTATTGTGGGCAATTAACCACACATCATATCATGTCCGGTCGATTACCCTGATTCCTGTAGATACTGTCAGGACTTGTTTCATGACAAGAGTGTATCACGTATTGAATAAATTCTGTTGCGTTTATAGATAATTTGTTCAGCTCTTGAGCCTCACGCGCATTCCTCCCGACACTCAACGGGGTACCGTTAGAGTGCGGGACTCCTGCTGTTTTAGTTGAAGTCGCGATCGCACTTGCTACACTAATATTTTATAATATTTTAATGATTAGTCCGAAAATATTTATCGCCAAGTTTGGAGTCAGTATCAAATGGTAAATTTAAGCGAACTACTAGAACCCATCGCCAGTCAATTTCGCAGTCTAGGAATTCCCGAACCAATTACCCATTGGGGACACCCTGTAATGATGGGGATCGTGGTAGTGGCGATGGGCAGTTTTGTCGGGTATACGGGATGGCAGGGACGTTTGGCCACAGATAAAGATGTCGCACTCAAAAGTCGCTCGGATCACCGCAAGCTTGCACCGTGGATGTTTCTGTTTTTAGCTTTGGGCTATACAGGCGGCTTGCTGTCGCTGGTGATGCAGCACCAGCCAGTCATGGAGAGCCCGCATTTTTGGACGGGTTCGGCAGTGCTGGTTTTGCTGGCTGTGGGCAGCTTGATTTCGCTGACGGGTTTTGGGGGCAATAAGCTAGCACTGCGCGCGGTTCACGCTTATTTAGGCACGACGGCCCTTGCACTTATGGTGCTGCACGCGGCTTTCGGTTTAAAATTGGGGCTGTCTATTTAGAAGAAGACTTATCAGGCAGTGGTAGTATATGTAGGGTCGCAATGTGTACCCTACATACAGAGGTTATATGAAATCCTCTCTTCATCGGCATTATTCGTCTCTCTCTCTTCTCTTCCTCTGCGTTCTCTGCGTTCTCTGTGGTTAAATCATTCCGATATAACCGGAATTGATATTATGTGTTCTGGACTGAAACCAACTCTACTTTTGACAGTAAAAATTGCTAATTACTTGCTAATTAATGAATCAAGCAACGGGTGTCATTTTCTGTCTTGCCTACATTTTGGGATTGATTTCTACAGCGGTTTCTTGGGGTAGATACGCGATACTTGCTTTGGGAATAGCGGTAGCGATCGCCCTGCCGAAATTGTTGCGAAAATATACTAAAAATTCTGTCCAAGTTACTAAAAAAAGACGCAGCAGACAAAAAGAAAATGCTCTTGAAGCACCCTTAGATGCGAGGGAAGAGTTGAGTTTGTTGGAGATGCTGCCGCGAGGGAAATGGGTGTGGGCAGTTGCGGGTTTGGTGGCTTTTCTAGCTAGCGTTTATTTTGCAGTTCGATCGCCCCAACCGGCAATAGATGACATCAGCAAACTGATTCCGGCGGTTGGAAACACTCAAGAAGTGGCAGTGACAGTTCGCGGTAGAGTTGTCAGTACGCCCCGATTGACTCGATCGGGTCGATCGCAATTTTGGCTAGAAACAGATTTAGTTAGCGAAATCAACGGCGGCGAGGGAGGAGTAGTTGTCAACCGCCCAGTATCCGGCAAACTCTACGTTACAGTGCCCCTGCTGCAAGCAACAGGTTTGTACGCCGACAATACGATCGCAGTTGTGGGATCCTTGTACAAACCGCAGCCACCGTCAAATCCGGGGGCTTTTGATTTTCAAACATATTTAGCCAGAGAAGGGGCTTTTGTAGGGCTCAAAGGCCGTCAAATTGACTGGAAGAGAGAAAAGGCGATCGCGGATGTAAATCGAGTTAACAGCCAAACGGCTGCTTTCTTGGAACCAAGCGGGATGCAGCCATCGAAAATTCAAGCGATGCGGCAGCGGATCGTGCGATCGCAACTATCACAGTTAAATGTTCCCGAAGGGCCCTTGATCAGTGCGATCGCCCTCGGCAAACAAGCAGTAGATTTACCTTACAACATCCGCGACTCTTTTGTGCAGGCTGGAGTGGCCCACGCGATCGCAGCTTCCGGCACTCAAGTTTCGATGGTTTTGGCTTTAGTTCTAGCTTTAACCAGGCGTTTTTCCAAACAATTACAATTTAGCTTTGGCGTCGGTGCTTTATTTTTCCTCGTGGGATTAACCGGCTTTGAAGCTTCAGTATGCCGCGCCGCTTTAATGGGATTTGGAACACTATTTGCTTTGGTGCTGAACCGCCAAGTTAAGCCGCTGGGATTGCTGTTAATTGCTGCTACTATTTTACTTCTGGTTAACCCTTTGTGGATTTGGGATTTAGGTTTCCAACTGAGTTTTTTGGCAACTTTGGGGTTAATCGTGACAACGCCGCCGCTGATGGCAAAGTTGGAATGGATGCCGCCCGCGATCGCTTCGATTGTTGTGGTTCCGATCGCAGCTTCAATTTGGGTTCTGCCGCTGCTACTTTACGTTTTTAGTGTGGTATCACCTTACAGCATTTTAGTTAATATTATTGCGGCTCCTTTGCTGTGGATTTTGAGTATTGGGGGGATGGTTAGCGCTTTAGCTGGATTGATTTTTCCGCCCGCTGGCAGTATTTTAGCGCAACTGCTGGACTATCCGGCAAAAGGGTTAATTGCGATCGCCCAATATTTCTCGCAATTACCCGGTAATTCGGTAGCTGTCGGTCAAGTATCGGTGTTTCAGCTAATCGCGCTTTACAGTTTAATTTGCTGGGTTTGGATGGGGGGAAGTTCGGCAACGGATTCTGTAACGGATGTAACGGATAGAAGGAGGAAGGAAGAAAAAAGACGGAAGCCGGAAGCAGTCAGAGGAAAAAACCAGGAAAAGGGGAAAGGGAAGAAGGGGAAAAGCAGAGTTATTGAACTGCCGAGTTTTTCATCTGCTTGGATTTTACCGCTGGCGCTGGTGGCGGGAATAAGTATCATAGTTTTGCCAGCTTGGCACGTTCAAGCATCTTTATTTCAAGTTACTTTGCTGGCGACATCTGGTGAGCCTGTGTTAGTAATTCAAGATAGGGGAAAAGTGGCGCTAATTAATAGCGGTGATGAAAATACCGTAAGGTTTACAGTGTTGCCTTTTTTGCAGCAGCAAGGAGTTAATTCTGTGAATTTTGCGATCGCCACTCACAGTCATTTAGGTTTGAGCAGTGGTTGGGGAAAATTACTAGAACGCTTGCCAATTAAAACATTTTATGATAACCCTGCTCCGAAACAAATTCACCGTGGCAGCAATCAGGAATTTATAACGGCTGTGCAATCTCGCCAAGGCGTTTACTTTCCTTTAGAAACTAACAGTACAGTTGATCTGGGTTCGACGCGGTTGCAGTTGGTGAATGCGGAGATTCCCGTGGTAGAATTCCTGGTGGGAAATCGAACTTGGTTGCTCATCGGTGAAATGACACCGGAAGCGCAAAAAAAATTGGCCGCAACGGGAACCTTGAAGCCGGCTCAAGTGCTGTGGTGGTCAGGAAAAGCCCTGACGGCTGAGTTATTAAGCGCGGTTGGGCCGCAAGTGGCGATCGCCTCTGCTAACGAAATCGACCCAGAAACCGCAGCCCAACTGCGCCAAACCAAAACGCAGATATTCTGGACAGGGCGCGACGGAGCCCTGCAGTGGACTCCCGCAGGGGGATTTAAGACCACTTTGGAATCTGAAGAAAATCAAACTTCTTTTTTATAAAGATTTACAATGTGGTGCACTGTGCGGTAATATAATTTTAGCTCGCATCTCAAATTAATTGGAGAGGTGGCAGAGCGGTTGAATGCGGTAAACTCGAAATTTACTTTAGGGGTGACTCTAACGTGGGTTCAAATCCCACCCTCTCCGTACATCTCAGCGTCAAGCGTCAAGCGCGCACCTTATTAACCTAGGGTGCGCGCACCTTATCATATTATGAAATTCAACTCCCCAATCTCAGTAGCATGATAGCTGCTTTCATTTCGGTAAGGTAGAGGCTGAAAATCTCCAGGGAACTCTTAACTCAAAACCGGGCACAAAAAAAGCGAAGAGAGTTGGTAAAGCGGGCGGTTGCAAACCGCTGTCTCAATCACCAATAAGGTGCGGGCGGAGGATGGGGGAATTAGTCGAGATTCTTTGTTTCCCTAGTCCATAGTCGCTAGTTCCGAACACGAAAACTCCTAGCCTATTGCTCGTTCCCCGTGCCCCGTTTCCTGTTTCTTCTAATAACGTGGCTCGTAGTTGCGAGGCGGCACTAATTGCGCTAGATCCCTACTACGAATTGCTCACGCCGGAATAGAAATCACAAACTCCGAACCCTGGCCCAAAAAAGAATTCACGAGTAACGTACCTCCATGTTTTTCCACAACAATTTGGTGGGCTATAGACAATCCTAATCCAGTTCCTTGACCCACCGACTTGGTAGTGAATAAGTGGTTAAAGATGTTTTCCTTGACTTCTTCCGACATCCCCACTCCATTATCCTTAATGCGAATCACAACCTGATTGTTGTCTTCGCTCAGAAGAGTTTGAACCGTGATTTGATTAGGTAGGGCTTTAATTTCACTAAAACTCCGCCCCTTATTGGACTCATCCAGAGCATCAATGGCATTAGCCAGCACATTCATAAATACCTGGTTTAACTGTCCGGGAAAGCATTTCACTAGGGGCAAATCACCATACTCTTTCACAATTTCAATGGCAGGGCGGAACTCGCTGGCTTTTAAACGGTGCTTGAGAATTAGCAGAGTGCTCTCTAGTCCGTCGTGAATATTGAAAGAAACTGGTCGATCGCTATCCGCCCTAGAAAACGTTCTCAAACTCGTACTGATATTGCGAATGCGCTCAACTCCTTCCTTCATCGAGCCAATCAATTTGGGCAAATCTTCTCGCAAATACTCCAAGTCCATATCCTCAATTTCTGTTTCAATTTCCCCTCCGGGATTGGGAAATTTTTCTTGATACAAATCAATCAAATTGAATAAATCCCCCACGTATTCTTGAGCAGGTTGCAAGTTGCCGGCGATAAAGCCTACGGGATTGTTAATTTCGTGGGCTACACCAGCGACTAAATTTCCCAGAGCAGACATCTTCTCACCCTGCACCAATTGCAACTGCATCTGTTTAAGATTGTGGAGAGACTGCTCTAGTTTTTGGGCATATTCCTGGGATTGTTGATACAGTCGGGCATTCTGTAAGGAAATTGCTGCTTGGGAGCACAGGATATTGAGGATGGCGACGCGATCGCACGTAAACGCCCCCGTTGTGAGATTATTCTCTAAATAGAGAATCCCCATTACTTTGCCTTGATGGAGAATCGGAGTGCATAAAACGCTCTTGGGTTGGTGCTCAATGATGTAAGGATCGCCCGCCCAGGTGGTTTGAGTGTTGGCACGATCGAATACCAGGATTTCTTTTGTACGTTTGACGTAGTTAATGATGTTCAGAGGAATTGCTTTGCTTTCTTCAACTAGAAGTGATTCCAAGTCACAATCTTGGCGATTTGTACAGTGTACGGCAACTCTCCACTTTCCTCCTTCCTCCAACATTAATGCTCCGGTTTGTGCTCCGGCATTTTGCACTACTACTTGCATCAAAGTAGTTAGCAATTGCTCTAGTTCTATTTCACTGGAAAGAGCTTGAAAAGCTTTGATAACTGTCGGCAAATCTACTAACTCCAAACTGCTGGTGCTACCGATAATTGTTCTATTGGTGTTAGATAGAGATGATTCACTGCTGGAGGTGTGAGTTGTTTCGGTCGGATTCTGGCGAGTTCGCTCCTGTTGCAGGATCACAGCAAGCAATTCGGGGTAGCGCTGTTCTAGATGGTCAATCTTGGCTTTGGCTCCCCACTTTGCGTAAGCATAGTAAGCATCAATTAAATATGGTTTTGCCAGTTTTTCCTTGCCCCATTCTAAGTAGAATTTTGCAGCGAGTTCGTGAGCAACTGCTTCTTCGTTGATGTACTCGTTTTCTTGGGCGAGGGCAATAGCCTTGTCATACATCTCGACCGCTTCTATTTTTTGGTTTAAAACCCGATGCCGTTCTGCCTCAACTAGATAGAATTTATGCAGATGATTCATGGGGGCATGATGCGCCCACTGTTGCATTTTTTCTTGATTAGCTTGTACTCTGTCGAGAAGTTTCTGTTGTTCTGACTGTGGAGTGTCAGAATACACTGCCAACCGCACCAAAGAATCGTAGAAATGAAAGATAGCAACAGTTATCAGCCCTGAAGCTGCGCTCAAATAACTTTCTATTTGAGCGCTACTTTTAAAAGCTTCTGGGTAATTTTCAAACAGATAACAAAGCACAAGTTGATGCAAGTATAAGTAATGAATCCCTAGGTAGTTATTGGTTCCATGATACAGTTGCAACATTGTCTCTTCGTCGTAGGCTTCTCCATTTAAATGGCATGGGTCTGGCGATCTTCCTATCAAGTTCAAAACGGCTTGCCAACAAATTTTCTGATAAGAAAGTGGGGCTTCCTGGTGAATTTTACTAACGGCATCTGCGTAGGTTGCTATTTCTGGTTCGAGTTGCGTTAGTTGCTTGCCAACAAAATACGAGTAATAACTGTAGTGAAAGATAGCATAACCAGCAAATTCTAACTCTCCGGTTTCCAGCCCACAAGTATAATCTGACAGCAAAGGTTTTAAACTATTTCTGAAGTGTTCTTTCCAAGGTTGAATACAAGAATGCACCATTGCGGATGTCTTGGCTTGGATTTCTTTGGCATTCAACTTTGACAATAGACGTAAAGCCAGTTGACCGAACTGATAGCCCCGCTCAATATCTCCCATGCCACAGAGAAGAAAACTATATATGACAAAAGCATAGGGAGACAAAGAAGCATTGCCATATTGGACAGATAAATTGACCTGTTTGCAAACTACCAAAGGCGCGAGTGGCGGCAGCGCTAGGTAGGCAGGAGTAAATAGGCTTGACAGAATCGTTATAGTTGCTATTTGTTGAGGATCTGTCATCAGAGGGAGATCAATTAAGTCCTCAGTTCCCTTTCCGCTCAAAATTGACGCGGTTTCTCCTAGTGCCTGTCCAATATCAGATAAATTTGGCTCGGAGGGAAACTCTACCCCCAACTGCTTTAAGACTGGCAACCCTGTATTCAGCGCTTCCTGTAGCTTATTTTGCGCCATATAAGCTTGAATTTGGACTTCATATAGCTTCACTTTGTCCCCTAGCGTTTTGGCGCCGTTTTCCACGACAGATGCTAATTTTTCCATCTGGTCAAAATCACCATTTAGATATGCCGCCGCTGCTGCTTCTGTATACAGCGCTAATGTTAGTTCGTATTGACTATGCCAACTATTTTCTGTCAGTAATTCCTGGCCAACCTTGAAATCTTCAACCGCAGCAGCATAAGCGGTAGCAGCTTTGGCTTTCTTTCCAGCAACCAGATTCAATCGTGCTAATTGTTCCCGTTCTGCCTCCTGGGTAATTAGCTCAACTCCCACATTTAAGTGATTGACAATATCAAAAATTCTTTCTTCTCGATCGGCTTCTGGCGTATTCTTTAATAACAGTTGACCGATTTTTAAGTGAGTAGAGCGCTTTTGGTCTTCAGGAATCAGAGAATAAGCAGCTTGTTGAACGCGATCGTGTAAAAAATTATATTTGGGTAATTGATCCTGGGTAATTAGTAATTGGTCAGATTTCTTGATATTACCGATTACCGATTCGCTATTTCCCTCTGGTTGATAAAACTTATAAACTTCGCTAATGGGTAAAATTAGCCCGTCTTGTAGTGCATTCCATAAAGCAGATGCGGTTTCGGTTGGCGAATTTTCATCAACAATTGCTAACGTCGCCAAATCGAACTGATTGCCAATACAAGCAGCTAACTTTAAAACTTCCTGGGTCTGGGCTGGCAACTTTCGCAACTGAAGTGCCATAAATTCTACTACATCATCTGTTAGTGCCAAGGTTCGCACTCGGGCAATATCGCACTGCCAATACCGAGCTTCAAAATTAAATTCAATTAGCCCATCTTCATGCAAAGATTTGAGGAATTGTGTGCTGAAAAAGGGATTGCCTTGGGTTTTCTGATAAACGAGTTCTGTCAAAGGCTGAGCCAACGCTGTAGAACAAGCTAGAGTATCGGCAACTAAACAATTTACGTCGGCTCGATCAAGTGGTGCTAAGGTAATAGTATTCACCTTTGCTTCAGTTTTCTGAATCTCTGCTAAGGTCAGCATCAATGGATGTGCGGGAAAAACTTCGTTATCCCGATAAGCTCCAATTAATAAGAGATAGCAGTTATCAACGTCGCTCATCAGCAGTTGAATTAATTTTAACGATGCTGAGTCTGCCCATTGCAAATCGTCCAAGAAAAGCACTACAGGATGGTCTTTTGTTGTGAAGACTTGAATGAATTTTTCAAACAACAAATTGAAGCGATTTTGCCCAGCACTTCCCGAAAGTTCGGGGACGGGCGCTTGCTGTCCGATAATACGCTCGAGTTCAGGAATGACTTCAACTATCACCTGAGCATTCTCGCCCAAAGCCGCCAAAATTTCCAACTTCCATTGTTCAACTTTTGCATCGGTTTCCGAGAGCAGTTGTCCCATTAAATCGCGAAAAGCTTGGACAAATACTGTAAAGGGAAGGGTGCGTTGAAATTGGTCGAATTTTCCTTTAATAAAGTAGCCTCGCTGTCTCACAATTGGTTTGTGAACTTCGTTAACGACAGCGGTTTTGCCAATGCCTGAGAAACCGGCAACGAGCATCATTTCGGTGCTTCCGGCACTGACGCGCTCGAAGGCCGATAGCAGGGAGAATACTTCGCTTTCTCTACCGTACAACTTTTCTGGGATTATGAAGCGATCGCACAAATCTCGCTCCCCTATGTTAAAGTTAGTCAGCGCTCCTGTCTCTTGCCACTCGTGCAAACAAGTTTCCAAATCAAACTTGAGTCCGATCGCACTTTGATACCTATCTTCAGCATTCTTTGCCATCAGTTTGCTCACAATTTCAGACAGCACCAATGGAACGCTTTTGTTCAGGTGATGGACTGCAATAGGCTGCTGGGCAAGGTGACAGTGTACTAACTCTATCGGATCTTCGCTTTGGAAAGGCAACTGTCTCGTCAGCAGTTCGTAGAATGTGACTCCCAGCGAGTAGAAATCTGTGCGGTAATCAATGCCTCGGTTCATTCGCCCAGTTTGTTCGGGAGATATGTAGGGTAAAGTGCCTTCTAGGACATTGGGATTTTGAATTTCTTGGGTTTCGCGCGGCAGCAGGGAAGCGATGCTCAAATCAATCAGCTTGACTTCTTTACTGGTGGGGTTAATTAGAATATTGGCGGGCTTGAGGTCTTTATGGATGACGTGGTGGCGATGAAGTCCGTCAAGGGCGTTGGCAATTTGAATCGCCATAGGAAGAAACTCGTTAACGGGCAAGCCTTCTAGGGGTTCGTTGCTCTCGGATGCTAGACTAGGAAGGTAGCTACATAAGGAAATTCCGCCAAAGTCTTCCATCACCAGAGCATAGCGGTTATGATAGCTCTCCAGGCTGTATGCCTTGACAGTGCCGGGGATATTTAAGTTTTTAGCAATTACGTATTGGTTGCGGAAGTGAACCAGTTCGTTGAAGCTGGGAAAGTCATTTCGCAGTAATTTGATCGCGACGGGCTGCCTATCTGAAGACCGACAGCCGCGATAAACTAGAGTTCGATTTCCGGCGTATATTTGCTCGTTAATCTGATATCCTAGAACAAGATTTTTTATGCTACCCATATCTACGTCTTCCTACTGCTTCTTTCAAGGCTGAAGCTTCTTAGAGTTACTATCTACTATTTTCGCTCGCTCTGCTGTGCTATTGAGTCAAGTACATTTTTCTTAATATACTTTGTGGCTCAACTTATGAAAGCACGAGTTTAAAACAATAGTGGAAGGTTTTATGTAAGAGCTGTTTATAATTCAATACGCTTGGGTTAAAACTATTTATTCCGGGCGAGATCCCTTGCAGCATCCCCCTGATTGTTGGGGAGTAGGGGTTGACTTTGAGTAAGTTCTTGTCCCACCCCCTACTCCCCTTTTTAAGGGGGGTTAGGGGGGATCGAGCTTAACTGAACCGTATTGGTTTATAATTGAGTTAAGACTCAGTAGAAAATGAGGGAGGCTAATGCTGATTGAACGACAGTAGGTGATAGAAGAGGAATTTAAGAGGCTAATCAGGTACTTAAGAGTATTTTTGAAACCGATACTTGAATGCGATCGCCTATTAAATCTTAATGTCTAGTTTAGGTGAGAATTTAATGTCATTAGTACAATTCGGAGCGGAATTTAAAGCGGGAAGCAGAGTAAATTGAGTTTGTGTGTCAGATTGGGGATAAATTGGGATTCATGGGATTGCCAGCCGAATTATTTCTCCAACTGCCACAACAAGCTGCCCACTCTAATAAGTGAATCAGGCATTAAATGCCAAAATTCAGGAGCAGACTATGGAACTAGCCCAAGTCAATTATATTTGGCCACTCACATATAGCGGTTCTCAAGCGTGGTGAGGTATGCCCTAGACCCACGGAGGCCTATGCCCTATGCCCTATGCCCTATGCCCTATGCCCATGAGTACCTCATCTTTATGAGAAAGGCTATACTTACAATTACCAATTACCAATTACCCCTTTGATTTTTTTACTTCCAATACCTGCGCCAGTGAAACAAATTCTCCCATAAATTGCGCGAAAAAGTATTGCGGCCCAAGCGCTGCGACTCCCAAACAGCAGCAGTTTGACCGTTAATTGCCGAAAAACTCGACCAAATATAAGGAAGTTGGGCGATCGCCTCAACCTTCATCCCGTGACGCACAGCCAAAGCGATCGCGTGAATCAACTCAGCAGCTTGAGGCCCCACAATACTCGCTCCCAACATCTCCCCATTGCGACGCCCGACAATCTTACAAAAACCAGTTGTATCCCCGGACATTTGAGCTCTTTCAACATTCTTGAAATATTCCCGACAAACAATCAGATCGTCTCCAAAACGGCGCCTTGCTTGCGCTTCAGTCAAGCCAACCCTCGCCAACTGCGGATCAGAAAAAATAGCCCAAGGAATCCCGCGATAATCTATTTGAAACAGGGGCAAAAACAAAGCATTTTTCACAGCAACCGCAGCTTCGTAATTAGCGATGTGAGGGAACGGATAACCCCCAGCAACATCACCGATCGCGTAAATGCGGTGATTAGTTGTTTGCAGCTTTTCATTTAAAATCACCCCCCGATCGCTGAATTTAACCTTAGCCGCTTCGAGATTTAACGAGGAAAAATTGTGTCCTCTACCCGCAGCCAGAAAAATCTCCTCAGCTTCGATCGCCCTTGGCCCAGCTTGAATCCACTTTTTACCCTCAATCACCCTAGCTTGAGTCACCTCAGTAGCAGTCAGAATCCGCACTCCCTCAGCTTCCATTCCAGCTTGCACCAAACCAGCAGCCTCCCGGTCTTCTTTAGCCAAAATGTGCGAACTTTTCACCACCAAAGTGACAGCAACCCCCAGGCGAGCAAAAGTCTGAGCCACTTCGACACCGCTGGGATCGGCACCGATTACAGCCAAACTTTTAGGCAACTGGGGAAGTTTTGCTAATTCCCCGACAGTTTCCGAAGTAAAAAAGCCAGCAGACGAAAGTCCTTCAATATTGGGAATCGCCGGCAGAGTTGGACAAGCTAGCAAATAACATAGCGATCGCAATTTTCGCCCGCCTGCAACAAAAGCCAAATCCGGTTTCGCAACAAACTCGCCGTTGCCAAAAATAACATCAACCCCGCGAGCAGCCAAAACGCCGAGAGAATCAATTTCTGACAAATTAGAAACAACATCATCTGCCCACTTGAGAACCCCCTCAAACCGCAATTTGAGCGGCATAGAGGAATTGGCGACTTCCCAGCGAACCCCCAACTGCTGGCGGCTGATCTGCTGGGCAAAACGAGCAGCCTCCCTCAAAGTTTGGCTGTATCTCAAACCAAGGTCGATCGACTCTTTGCCCCCAGTCGGCAAATCTTGGGAATTACTTAGCGGTTCCACCAAAGCAACGCGGGCCGGGAAATTAGTTGCAGTCAAAGCAGCATAACGTCCGGCCGGAGTTCCACCAATAATCACTAAATCATAGTCAAGCATAAATAAAAAAGTCAGTAGTCAGTAGTCAGTAGTCATTAGTCATTAGTTAGTAGTCAGTAGTCAGTAGTCATTAGTCAGTAGTCAGTAGTCATTAGTCAGTAGTCATTAGTTAGTAGTCATTAGTTAGTAGTCATTAGTTAGTAGTCATTAGTCATTAGTTAGTAGTTTAGGACGATCGGCGCGCGGGGTCAGAAACCCGGTTTCTTCCTAGATACTTCGCTGTAAAACCCAAGATTTATCATAGAAACCGGGTTTCTTGGGGATGTCCGCTCAAACGACAAATAAATCAGTTTGTCAACTTTTATTGGTTGTTAACAGTCAACTGTCAACCGTCAACTGACAACTGACAACTGTCAACTGACAACTGTCAACCGTCAACTGTCAACCGTCAACCGTCAACTGTCAACTGACAACTGTCAACTGACAACTGTCAACTGACTAATGACTTCTTTAAGTCCAGCAATCAGTCGCAGATTGTCCGCCCTGGAGCGCACAGCCACCCGAAAAAACCGATCGCCCAACTCAGGAAAACTCAAACAATCCCGAATCAAAATCCGGTGTCGTTCCAACAGACTTTTTTGAATTGAAGAAACCGACATCGACGACTCAACCAACAAGAAATTAGCTGCCCCGGCAATTGGCTGCAAACCCGGCAAATTAGCCAAACCATCAAATAACTCTCGGCGAGCAACAGGCAGCCAATCCCAAGTTTGCCGCTCAAAAACAGTATCTCGCACCACAGCAGCAGCAGCAGCAGCAGCCAAAGCATTCACAGGCCAAGGATCGCGCAGTAACTGCCAGCGGCGGAGAATATCGGGATGGGCGATCGCGCAGCCCAACCGCAGTCCCGGCAGAGAATAGAATTTAGTGAGCGATCGTAAAATCACCAAATTCGGAAACTCCTCAACAGCATCGATCAAAGTTTCCTGCTCAGAAGGCGGTAGAAAGTCCATAAAGGCCTCATCCACCACCACCATACCTAACTGCTTCACATAAGGCAAAATCGCCTCCCTAGCAAACAGCAAACCCGTAGGATTGTGCGGGTTGTTCAGTAGCAAACCTCGTCGAGAGGGGGCATCGAGAGCAAGAGGAACTGGGATACGGAGAGAAGGGGAGACAAGGGAACGGTTAGAAACCGACAAATCATCGGTTTCTAACTCGTTTCCTGCCCCAACGTCCAACGATTTCAGATCCAACTCAGATGTGGCACCATGCTCAATTACTTGTTTAGGAACAGGCAAGATGCCTGTTCCACAAAATTCATCTCTTGTGGAATGGGCATCTTGCCCGTTCTTGACAATGGTGCAAGATTTAAGATCCAAAGGACAATTCAGCACCTGCGCGCCGAAAGCCGAAAGAGCCCGCGAGTAATCGCCAAAAGCCGGAGTCACCAAATAAGTCGCCTCCAGCTTCGACAAATCCCAAGCCGCCCAAGTCAACAATTCCGCCGAACCATTCCCCGGCAGAATCCAATCCGGGTCAACATTCAAAGCCTCCCCCAAAGCAGTCCTGAGTTCCCCATAATCCGGGTCTGGGTAAGCCGTCAGACTGCTCAAGTGAGCTTGAATCGCAGCCAGGGCAGACTCAGGAGGGCCCAAAGGACTGATACTCGCAGAAAAATCGACAATAGCAGAGGCAGGGCAGCCTGCCAGTGCGGCTGCCCAAGCTAAATTCCCACCGTGTAAAGGTCTAATCAAGACTCAGTTCGCCAGCTATTCTGCGTTTTTCGGCGGTGCAACTCTGTCCTTAAACAACTTCCCTGCGGAAAATGCAGGAACTCTGGTTGCCGGGATTTCCATCTTGTCGCCAGTTTTGGGATTGCGACCCTCGCGGGCCTTGCGTTCCCGCGACTCAAACGAGCCAAAACCGACCAGCGTCACCTTGTCGCCATCGGAGACAGCTTCCATGATTGCTTCGAGGGCGGCACTCAAAACAGCATCTGCCTGTTTTTTCGTCACGCTAGCCTTTTCCGCGACTGCATCAACCAATTCACCTTTGTTCATTGCGAACTCCTTCTGGATTTGCAAAATTACGTTAAACAGAGTTAGTTCAACTATTAGCCGTGAGTTATCAACTGGATTGAGGTGTGGATTGGGAGGTTTGGGTGGTTCCCGATTGCTCCCGTCCGCTTCCCCGAATCACAACTCCTGCTGAATACCAATTACCCTAGGGTAATTGGTCAGAGAAGGAATTTTTGTTTCTAACTGCTGAAAACCCCACAGCATCTAATTTTCACTGCATTATTCTAAAGTCTTGCCGACCGTTATGGATCGGTGGAACCTTTAATTTATATGCAACTTGCTAATTTTTGTAATTAATCCCAAAATTTAGGTAAAAAAATACCACCTTCGAGACAAGATTTCTCGCCTCGGTGGATTTGAAAGCATAAAAAAAGGAGAAATAGAAGGAATAAAATGTAATTTGTCAAGGGCTAAAGGAAAAGTTTTTTCCTTCTTCCTTGTTTCTTTCCCCTCTTTCTTTCCTCGTGGGGGGGGCTGTTTCCTTCTCAAGGAAATCATCGTTTTGTAGGGGTAGCGCTACCCCTACTCCCCGTGCCTACCCCCTCCACGGACGAGGGAATCGGTGTTTCAAGTATCGGGGCAACCACGGGGGGTTTGCCCCTAGGTCGAAGGAAACCGCCCTCCGTGAGGCGGGGCTGTTTCCTTCTCCCGAAACCCGCCAGGGACTGAAGTCCCTGTCTCATAGCTGAAGTCGTCTGAAGACGACTGAAAGAGTTATTTATAGTCCTGTTGCAGAGGACTAATGAGTTCTTTAGTCCTCTTTTAGAGGACTTTCGCTTTGAGGCAGGGGTTTCAACCCCTGTCGGACTGTCGGAGTGTCGGACTCAGGGGAAAGAGCGTGGAAAGTTGACAGCAAGGCATTTTTCCTTCGTTCCTACTGTCTCGGCTGGACGGGCTGACTGCGCTGCAACAGTTGGCGCGCGTCGGGACTGATGTTGTTTTGGTAGCCAAAGTTCGATCGATCGCTATCATCCAAAATCTGCGGAGTCAGCAATACAATCACTTCCGCCCGCTCGTTGATCTTATTAGTGCTCCTGAACAGCGAACCGATAATCGGCAAATCTCCTAAAATCGGAATCTTCGTCGCTGTAACCCGGTCTTGGTCGCGGATAATCCCCGATAAAATCAAAGTCTGACCGTCCCGCAGGCGAATTAGCCCGGACTGCAAAGAGCGCTCAGCCAGCAGGGTGATACTGTTATTTTCTCCTGCGCCAGTGCTCAGGGGTCGAGACGGGCCGATCGCACTGACGATTGGGTTGACTCGCAGAGAGACAAAACCGTTATCGTCGATGCGATCGATCGCCACTCCCAAGCGCAAACCTGCCTGGCCTTTTTCTGCCGTCACCGTTCTGGTAGTTTGACCTGCTGTTGTCTGCGATTCCGATCGAATGTTAGTAATCACTTCTTCGGTGATATTCACATTCGCCGTTTCCCCTTCTTGGACAACCAGAGTCGGGTCAGTCAGGATTTTGGCATTCTGGCTGGTAATACTGGCCTGCAAGTTAGACAGAAAACGTCTTGGATATTGGAACAGCGGGAACTGACCAAAAAGCGCACCTCCCGAACCGGTCGCCGAGCCTGGAGTGTAATCCGTAATTCCAACTCGCGTGGGGTCATTAGTAATTGGGGCTGTCGGCTGGAGGAACACACCTTTGGCGGCGGTATCGCGACCTTGACCTGTAAACGGCACGATACGCCGGCCGTTCGCATCGTAGAAAGGAGTATCCCTGAATTCTTGGGGAATGTCTCGGTTCTCAATAATCGCTCGATTAGCGATGCCCCCAAGTGTAGTATTCCTATCGGGCGGATTAATACCACCAAAATTGACGATCGCCGCCCCGCCGTCATTGACGAAGAAACTGTCATTAATCCCGAAAGAGAAGCTGGTGTTACTGGTGTTGTTTCCCGACAAGTTGATATCGATCACCTTGACGTTGACAGCCACTTGACGGCGGCGCAAATCTAGCTGTGTCAAGAAAGCCACAGCCATGTCAACTTTGCGCGGGTCGCCCACCAAAGTGATGGAATTGAGCCGAGAATCCGCCAGCACCGACAGTCCCCTCAGCAAGAGCGGCCCGGTGCCTTCCCTAGCGCCGATCGCCTTAATGTCGGGTTCCCTAATTTCCACATCCCGCGCCGCATTTCCCTGGCCCACGCTTTGAATCGTCACCCGAGTAATCGGCAGTTGAGTTTCCGCGCCTTGAGCGCTCAAAAAGTTAGCTGCATCCGTAGAGCGAACTTGATTGAGTCGCAGAGTCCGAATGATAATATTGCGGGAGTCGATCGGCAAGCTCGTCCCTACAAAAATCGTCCGCCCCTGGCGGTTAGCTTGCAGCCCGCTGAGCCGCAGCACGTAATTAAAGACATCTTGCACCGACTCATTTTCGATGTCCAAAGAAATCTTCGGCCCTTCATCTGAGCCGGAGGCTCCTGGCTGACCAGGCACTGCGGGCTGGCCCGGTTGACCAGGGGCAGCACCGCCTGTAAAAGCAATGTTCAAGCCCGCAGCGCGAGCCAGCAGAGCCAAAACGTCCCGGACTGGGGCATCTCGCAACACCAAGCGGGGGATGCGTTCTCCCGAACTCAGTTCAATATTTCCGACGCCGGGGGCGATGTTAGACACCGCGATATCTCCCAAGGGCGGCGCCACGGCCCGCGGTTGGAAAGGCGCAGCCTGATTGCTCTGGGATTGAATTTCGCTGGGGAGGGGCGGGCGATCGTTCCTGGTAACAGTAACTTCGGGATTTGGCAGCAGCACGCCTGGGTTTTGCGAGGTGCGGACTTGGGGAGCCGGCCGGGGAGCTGTTTGGGTCAGCGGCAGTCCCGGAGGCGGCGGGGGTGGAGTTTGGGCAGACTGTGCTGTGCCACCCTGTCCGGCAACGCTGAGGACGATGCTTTGGCCTTGTCCCGGAACAATTTGTCCGTTGGGAACTCCGTTGGTGCCGGCTACCACAACGCGGATGCTGTTAGCCTCTACCTGGGTGATTTCTACGGAAGAAATTCCCGGAGCGGGGTTATCTTGACGGAAGCTGTTGCCTTGTGGCAAGCGGAGCTGGGTGTTGATAATTGTGGCTTGGTAAGTATTGCCGTTATTGATGGCGAAAACTTGCGGGCGATCGCCCTTTTCTGTCGCCATGACAATATTTACGCCATTATTACCTTGACTTACTTGCACTCCTGTGACTTGAGTCGGCCCTGCCAAGACGGGGGCTTGCGCGATCAGAACTCCTGCAACGCTGCATAAGAGTCCTCCACTTAACCGTAGATGCTGTTTCACGTTCTCTCCTCAACTACACTTTGTTATTTATTTGTTGTTCGCAGTCTTTTGTCGGTAGCTGCTAAACTGACTAAAATATTCAATGGTTCGAGCCTTTTTGAAAGGAGAAGTTATGCCCTTTTCGATTGGCGATTTTCGATTGGGAATAACTGATGACATAAGGGTTAGAAACTATCCTACAGCAATCCTCGCATCATTTGTGTACTTCTTACTCCCTCCCCTTTGTAAGGGGAGGGTTGGGGTGGGGTAAAAAATTTACTACTCCTGCAAGGATTGCTACACAGTTCCATTACTTTGAGAAACTGGTATTAGAAGAAATTAGGTTTTAGAGCAAATTGTTGAGTGCCATATAAAAAATATTTTTGTGGCCTTCATGATTTTTTGACTTATACCTTCAATCTTCAAAATTCCACCTTCTGCCTTCTCCTTTCTTGTGAAAGAGCAAGTTGGGAACAATAGCTAATATAGCGGTTCTCAAAAAAGTGAGGTATGCCCTATGCCCTATGCCCTATGCCCTATGCCCTATGCCCTATGCCCTATGCCCTATGCCCTATGCCCTATGCCCATGATTACCTCAGATGAGAGCTCGAAAGGCTATATCTATCCGCCCAACTACCGCTACTTAGCACCAGGACTCGGAGCTGGAGTTGGCGGTTTTTCTTCTTGCTTTAACGGCAGCAGGGCGTGCAATTCAAAAGCCGTTTTAATTTTAGTTGGCGGCTGCTCCACAGGAACTATTTTCCCTTTCACCAAGTCAACTTGAATTGCCCCAGTTGATGGTAGCAATTCAGATCTCAAATTCTTCACTACCAACAGCGACTGCATCAACTCCAAGTTACGCATAAAATTGCGGGTTTGAGCGAAAGTGCCTTCAAACTCTACCTTAAATTTTTTGCGTCTGAGCTTGCCAGCCAGGGACGGCCCGAAGGAGGTATCGGCCAGAATATCAGGGTCTGGAGCTCCCGGCGCGGCGGTTGCTGCTGCTGGGGGCATATCCGGCTCAAATTTGGTAATTTTAGCCTTGAAGTCATCTCCTTGCACGCCGGCGTTGATTCTATTAACGAGTTGGGTCATGTCAAGCAGCAGCGTGTTGGCGCTCGCATCGCTGGCAAACATTGCCGTCACGTTGGCCCGGCGCTGTTTTGCTTCTTCTTGCTTTGCTTCTGCTTCTGCCTTTTTTTGAATTAGAGAGTTCAATTGCTGTCTCGTGTGCTCTTTTTCGGCATTTTTTTGCTTAATGTCGCTGCGTGTTTGGAATTCTGGCTGTACGAACTGGTAGCCGAGGCCGCCGGCAATGACGAGGCCGAGAACCGCGATGCCGATTGCTTGGACTTGGGGTGTCAGCTTAATGCCGAATATTTCCTGAGCCCCTGTCTCTTCTGCTTGTGCGCCGCTGGGAATAAACTGATTTGCTGTCATTGTTTTTTCACCTCTGGTTTTTGTGGTTCTAGCACTCCTTTTTCTTGAAGTGTTTCTATCCGTATTGCTAGCCCGTCTGCTTGCTTGCTTCGCAGCTCGGGGAGCAACTCGGAGGCCCCCGTCGGGCTAAGGGTCGTTTCAATTTTATATTCCACTACTTTCCGCAGTTTGGGAAGTTCTGTTACTCCTGCTGCACTTTGGTTCCGCAGTTGTACTTGTGCCGGGTTGTCTTTTAAGGTCGCTGCTATCAGTTTGGTATTGGTGTTGAGGAAGAAAGGAGAGCGCTGGACTAGCAGCATAAAGTCGTTAACTTGGGCAAAGGTACTGGCTATCCCTGAAATTTGTACTTTTGCTGCCTGCTGCGGGACGACGGGCGGGGGGGGAGCGGCAGCCGGGGTAGGGCTGGCTGGGGACGGACTCGCCCCTGGGGACGGGCTGGCTGCGGGGGTGGCTGCGGGGGGTGGGGGTGCTGCTGCAACGGGGGAGGGACTTGGGTCGATTTGCTCGATTTTGCCAATTTGCACTCCCGCCGGAGTACGGACACTGAGGTCTTGCAGCATCGCTGACCAAGGTTTAATTTGGTCGAATACTCCGGCTAATGCTTTGTATTCGGCGGTAACTTGGTCGGTTTCGGCGTTGATGGCTTTGATGGTGCTGGCTTGAGTGTTTAACTGGGCCAGTTCTTTGTCGAGATTTTCTTGCTTTGTTCGCAACTGGGTATTTTCGTTATAGGCCGACCACCAGGCGCCCATGACTGCGGCGTTGATGCCGAAGGCAAACAGCGCCGCCCCAATTAGGGGCCGTTGGTCTTTGGCTCCACCGGAACTTTTTTTAGCTGAGCTTTTGGCTGCTGCAACGGGTTTGTAGTCCGGACGGTCGTTGAGAAAATTAATATCTAGGCTGTACATGGCTTCACTCGATTTTATAGCAGAAGGAAGAAGGAAGAAGGGACTATGTAAAAGGTAGAAGGTAGAAGGCACAAGGTAGAAGGAAAAAGTGATCTACCGCTTATGTTTCAGCAATTAAGAATGTCCAAACTCTTTTGGCTGTTGCTATAGATTTAAATTTGAAATTTTAGATTTTAGACAGAGCCCAAGATTGCTGGTACAAGTGAAGGATTTATTTAGGGAAGAAAGAAACA
This sequence comes from Microcoleus sp. S13_C3, assembly GCF_036700905.1. Lineage (NCBI taxonomy): Bacteria > Bacillati > Cyanobacteriota > Cyanophyceae > Oscillatoriales > Microcoleaceae > Microcoleus > Microcoleus sp. S13_C3. The sequence goes on from NZ_JAUBPT010000032.1 coordinate 50,277, forward strand.
ACTTTCTGCCTTCTACTGAAGGAAGGGGCTGCTTCTAGCTCAGATATATTCTACCTTTTACCTTCTACCTTCTGCTTTCTGCCTTCTTCTTTTGGAAGGGGTTTTCACCTAAAATTCTCAAATCTGTTTTTCTCTCATCTAAAACTGTTAGGTCACATAACCTCCCTTAGTCCTAAACCTAGGGCGACTCCTAAACCTGCTCGCTGTTCTGGGGTAATTTCTTGGCTGATTTCGACTCCTAGGGTTTCGATGGGATCGACTTGAGATGCGGGCAAGCTTAATCTTTGCATAAAAAATTCGTCTAGTTTGCCGATCGCAGCTCCCGGGCCTGCTAGCAGCAGTTGCGCTACTTCGAGTTCTTCGCTCTGGTTGAGGTAAAAGTCTACTGAGCGGCGCAGTTCGTCTGCTAGTTCTCCTAATACTTTAATCATCGCATTTGTTCCCGGATTAGCGTCTCCTGATGCGCCCATTGTATCTGTGACTGGCAGGGTCATGCCTTGCAGTTCGCTGGTGTCTCTGGTTGGCGGCAGGTTCATGGCTTGGTTGAGGGCGGTCTGGATTTGGTATGTGCCGATCGGGATGGTACGGTTGAACTGAGGTATGCCGTCCACTACTATAGCTAACTCGGTGCTGTCAAATTCTATGGCGGTGAGAACTGCGGCTTCTTGGGAGGAAAATTGTTGCAGTTGGTCTTTGAGGGTGCGGATTAGGGCAAAACTGGTTACTTCTAGTACGTCTATAACCAGTCCGGCTTCTTTGAAGGTTTCGATGTATGTGTCGGTAACTTCTCTGCGGGTTGCTACTAACACGACTTGCACTTTTTCTACTCCGTCGTCATCTACAAATAGGCCTATTTTTTGATAGTCTACGTCGGCGTCTTCTCTGGGAAACGGCAAGTAGAGTCCTGCTTCTGCGTTCATGTAATCCCGCAGTTCTTCTTCGTTGAGCTCTGCAGGAACTGGGATGAGGCGGATGACGGCTTCACGGCCAGGAATGGCTGTGGCTACTCGCTTGGCTTTGATTTTGTTTTCGGCGAGGACGGTACGTATTAGTTCGGCCATTCCCGGCGGATCGACTATTTGTCCTTCTTGTATATAGTCTTCTGGAACTTCTATTGAGGCTAGGATGCCTAATTTTAATGCCTGACCTTTCTTTTCGAGCTGAATGATGTTGATGCGGTCTGGGGCTATTTCGAGCCCGATTCCTGGCTGGCGTTGGGAAAGTAGACCTTTGAAAAAGTTAACCATGTGATTGGGTCGCCGATAATTGCTATTTTTTTCTTTTGTAGTTGGCCAGCCTGATTCAGCGCGCAGCCCTGTTGGAGGGTTGGTTTCCAACTGCCGCCAGAGTGCTGTAATCTCGGTATCCCGCCGTAGCTACGCAGCTCCGTCTGTGTTGCGCGATCGCTAGTTCCGATTTTATGCTATCCAATTTACTTGACAATAGCTATTCTGCGGAGAATGTCAATAAATTCCAGCTCGATCGACCGAAAACCCGCCGATTCTGCACAAAAACAGACTATCTCGCTCCTGAACCCAGGTACAAAACTCTGTTACTGACTCATCGCGCTTGATTCGGGGGAGCGCTTTTTTGTCTGACGGTTCCCATAACTCTCAAATTTTATTCTATGAAACGTAAATCTTGGCAACTGTTTGCTGTTTTTGGGCTGGTGGGGCTGCTGCTGGCTGCGGTGGTGAGTTGCAGCAAGCCGGCTGTTAATTCCCAGGCAAATAATACGCAGGAAATCGAGTTCTGGACTATGCAGCTTCAACCTCAGTTTACTGAGTATTTCAACAAGACGATCGCCGGTTTTGAAGCCGAAAATCCGGGGGTGAAGGTGCGTTGGGTGGACGTTCCTTGGTCGGCGATGGAAAGCAAGATTTTGGGGGCTGTTTCGGCGAAAACTGCGCCGGATGTGGTGAACCTAAATCCCGATTTTGCTTCGCTGTTGGCGGGACGCAATGCTTGGCTGGATTTGGATTCTCGGATTCCGCAGCAAGTTCGTGAGCTCTATCTCCCAAATATCTGGAAAGCTAGTGTACTCGACGGCAAGACTTTTGGCATTCCTTGGTATCTCACGACTGGGGTGACAATTTACAATACGGAGTTGTTGAAGAAGGCTGGAATTGCTAAGCCTCCTGCTACTTATGCCGAGTTGGCACAGGTTGCCAAGCAGGTGAAGGAGAAGACTGGTAAGTTTGCTTTTTTTGTGACTTTTGTGCCGGAAGATTCGGCGGAAGTTTTGCAATCTTTCGTGCAGATGGGTGTGCCTTTGGTTGATGCGAAAGGTAAGGCGGCTTTTAATACTGCTAAGGGCAAAGCTGTTTTTCAGTATTGGGTGGATTTGTACAAGAACGGACTTTTGCCACAGGATGTTTTGGTGCAGGGACATCGTAGGGCGATCGAGCTTTATCAAGCTGGGGAAACTACTTTTTTAGCTTCCGGGCCTCAGTTTTTGAAAGCAATTGCTGAGAATGCGCCGAGTATTGGTGCTGTTTCGGCTGCTGCGCCTCAAATTACGGGGGAAACAGGCAAGAAGACTGTGGCGGTGATGAATTTGGTTGTGCCCCGCGACAGTAAGCGCCCTGATGATGCTGTCAAGTTTGCTCTGTACGTGACTAATTCTCAAAATCAGTTGGCTTTTGCTAAGGCTGCTAATGTTTTGCCTTCTACGGTTGAGGCTTTGCAGGACGATTATTTTAAGACAGTTTCTGCTGATGCTCCCGCAGCAGATCGAGCTCGCGTTGTTAGTGCTTCTGGGTTGAGTTCCGCCGAGCTATTGATTCCGCCTCTCAAGGATGTTAAGAAGTTGCAAAAGGCGATTTATGACAATTTGCAGGCGGCGATGTTAGGGGAAAAGTCGGTAGATCAAGCTGTGGCGGATGCCGCCCAAGTTTGGGATCAAAGGTAGTTTTTAATTGAAGCTGGGGCGGGATTTTTTTTAAACTCGCCTCTTGCTTTTAAGGTTGAATTGTCCAGTCTTCCTGCTCTAAATCAGGCACTTCCGAAAAATCTTGGTTGTTGCGCGTAACGAGGATAGCATTATTAGCAATTACAATAGCACCAATCCGCAAATCTCGGTTGCCGATGCGTCTTATTTGACGATGGAACGCAGTGTAATATCATGTCCGCTCGATTACCCTGATTCCTGTAGGGGCGGGTTCACCAATAATATTTGCCAAAAATAGACAATCTCACAAACCCGCCCCGGCAATTGTATAATTGGCGATAGATCTGACATGAGATAGATATTGAAAGCATTCTGGTCAAATTTCAGAATGCTGAGATTTTTGAAATCATCTAATGTATCCCATAACTTGGTGTAAGCCCATACTAATTTGTCCGCTTGCGAAGGTTCAGAAGCCTGTTTGATAACATTGAACCAGCCGCGAATTACTTCCTCTAGGGTTACGATAGTTACAGCAAGATTTTCTGCGTTAACCTCGATTCGCTGCACCATCATTGGATGATTCTTTCGCCAAAGGGAGAAACAATCCGTATCAAGTATGTATCGGCTCATTGTGTCTCAACCGCAGCGTCAATTTGACTATAATAAGCTTCGGTTTCTGCATCGAGTTCGCGGCGATATTCTTCTATGTGTGCCAATACCTCATCGTATTGCGGATCGTTTTCATACTTACCTGCTAACCTCACCCAAGGATTGTTCGATCGACTATTCGTGAGTTTGACAGAGACGATTTCTGCTTCGGCTAGCTGGGCATTTACTAAATCGTGAAGGTTTTGCAGTGCTTGCGATCGCGTCTCGCCAAAAGCTTTACATTCTGGCCATCCCAGCAACGCTGCACTGACTGTTCTGTCTGATTCGTTTTTAATGATTACGTGAGCCTTTGAGCTGTCGAGGTTGCCCCCAGAGTTAGTGCGATCGGCTGCGCGAATGTCGCAGGTAGCGTTACCTGTTAAGAGTGTTTTTGTCTTGACTGTCTCCTTGGTGTTTTCCTGGCGCGGCTTTTCTCTTTCTCCAATGATAGACGCCTTTAGTGCTAATGTATTGTTTTCCTGAAGCTGCTTGATTATGTTTCGCCTGAAAAGCTCGTCAAATAGTAAAGTTTGCTCTTGGGCTGGCAAAGCTTCTATATATTCAATTAGCGTTTGCACCGATATAAGGCTGCTCATAAACTTCTATCTCTAAGTTTTTCTAAACTCACTTGTATTGTAACAAAAATTGGGCATTGGGCATTGGCATTAATTTTTTTTATATCGCCTCTTGCTTTTTTCTGCTACTTGACGTATTCTTAAATAATGGGAATCTGTGTCGCCATATATAAGCAGATATCAGCTTTTAAGTTATTATCGAGTGATGAAATTACGGCCTCTTCACAACCCGGAGTCGGAGGAGAACTCTGGATAGCTCAATCTCGACTATTTTAGAGGTAAAGGTTTGTTGATAAGAACGATCGCTCATCCCAGAAACCGGGTTTATTTATCCCGTGCGAGATCCTTTCTCAATTCAGCTTGATTGATGATTTCTACAAAAATAGCCTAAATCCCTCAAATATTCAGAAATTTAACTCGTGTTAAAATCAAAGCTCAGCTCAGAATAGGATAAAATTCTTATGCCAGCGATGACACTCAAAGATTTAAACCAAGTTCAAACCCTTTTTTCCGAAGCGGGTTTAGATTACAAAATTGAACTAGAAGACGGGAGACTTTCAATTGTGGGGCCATCAGACATCGTATCCAGTGAAATCAGCAGTATTTTGATTCGCTTGCTGGGTAACTGGGTTTATCCCCGTCGCTTGGGGAGAGTCTTTGACTCCGCAGGCGGTTTCATCATGCCGGATACGAATGTCAAAGCACCGGATGTTTCTTTTGTGCGCGCCGCCCGCTTGCGCCAAAGTCCGCGTTATTTTGGAGAACTTGTCCCCGATTTGGTGGTTGAGGTTAAATCTCAGAGCGATCGCATTAAGCCTATAGAAACCAAGGTTTTGAAGTTTATAGAACTGGGTGCGATCGTCGGAATTCTGATCGATCCTGATGAAGAAACAGTGACTATTTATCGCTCTACAGGTGAACCGACTGTTTTAGGAAATGGCGATATCTTAACAGTAGCAGAACTTTTTCCCGGTTGGGAATTGCCCGTTTCGGAATTGTGGCCTCCTATCTTTACTGAGGAAGAAACACAACTCTGATGCGTTTAAGCTTGGGATTGTTGTTGTTGCAGAAAATAGCCGACGAGATAAAGGGAACCGCAAAGGATTGTTAGGTTGTCACCTGTAACAGCAGCATCTAAGGCCGTTGTTAAGTCGGGGAAGGCTTGACAGAGTGTTAATTCCGGGCAGATAATTTGAGCTAGGGTGGCTAATTCTGCGGGGGATGATGAATTTTGATCGGGTACGGGTACTAGGTAAAGTCGATCGCCCTTTTTGAGTAATGCTTTCAAAATATCATCGCAGTCTTTAGTCGCAAGAATGCCGATTACCCAGTTAATCGGTGACGGGTGATTGTTCAGGCGATCGACATATTCACGCAGGGCGATAGCTGCGGCGGGGTTGTGCGCGCCGTCAATTAATATATTGCGGTTTTTCCAAGTTGTCTGCTGGAGTCTTCCGGGCCATTGGGTTTTGGCGATACCGTTTTCGATGGCGGTTGGGGATATTTGCCATCCTTGGTTTTGGAGAGTTTGCAAAGTTGCGATCGCAATTGCTGAATTCATTAGTTGAATTTTTCCCAGCAGCGGCAATTGATATTTTATTTTAACCGCATTTTGATTTAACTGATATTCTGCGAATCCTTGTCCTAAATCTCTTGCTGGTTTTACCCAAGTTGCCGGACAATCTAATTCTTGAATGCCTTTTTCTACTACTATTCTAGCTGATTCTGGCAATTCTCCGATCACTGCCGGACATTTTGCTTTAAGAATTCCCGCTTTTTCGTCAGCAATATCGGCGACGGTGGGGCCGAGTATTTGCCAGTGGTCGAGACTGATAGAAGTGATGACGCTAGCGAGAGGTGTTTCGCAAACGTTAGTCGCGTCTAATCTTCCGCCCAATCCAGTTTCTATGACTGCGATGTCTGTTTTTTGTTCGGCGAAATACAGCCAAGCTGCGGCGGTAAATATTTCAAATTGAGTGGGAGTTTCGGTGTTGTTTTCGCTGGCGGCGACAACTCGTTCTAGATACTGTTGCAATTCTATTGGGGAAATCGGTTTTTGGTTGATGCAAATTCTTTCTGTCCAATCGATTAGGTGCGGGGATGTGTAGCGTCCAACTCGATAACCTGCTTCTGTGAGTACGGATGATAGGTAGGCGCAGACTGAACCTTTGCCGTTTGTGCCGGCGACGTGGATAATGGGTACTTGTTGGTGGGGGTTGTCTAGTTTTTCTAGGAGTTGTTTGATTCTTTCTAGCCCGAGGTGGACGGCGAACTGTTGATAAGATTGGAGGAGGGGTTTGGCATTCATTGAGGATGATAAATTCTGTTTGTGTGTGAATTATATATTTTTTTTTACCGCAGAGGGCGCAGAGGGCGCAGAGTGAGAGAAGAAAGAGAGAGATATCTAAGAAAAGAGAGGTTTATAATTGATTTATTGTATTTATTGCGGGTGAAAAAAGGTGGCTTTGGATATTATTTCTCTGTTTTCGGGTTGTGGGGGGTTGGATTTGGGTTTTCGCTTGGCTGGGTTTAATCCGGTTTGGGCGAATGAATATGATAAGTCTATTTGGGATACCTACGAGTTTAACCATCCTGAAACCATTTTAGATCGCAGAGATATCAGAAAAATCAAATCTGATGAAATTCCCAACTGTATTGGGATAATCGGCGGCCCTCCTTGTCAAAGTTGGAGTGAAGCCGGCGCTAAACGGGGGATTGATGACAGTCGGGGTCAACTTTTCTGGGAGTATATCAGAATTGTGCGGGACAAGCAGCCTTGGTTTTTTTTAGCTGAGAATGTTAGCGGTATTTTGGCTCCCAGAAACAAGGATGCTTTCACTTATATATTATCGCAGTTTGAGGAAATCGGGTATCGGGTTTCGTACAAGTTGGTGAATGCTAAAAATTTTGGTGTTCCGCAAGATAGGCAAAGGGTGATTGTTGTTGGCTATCGGGAAAATCTGGGTTTTGGTTTTGAGTTTCCCGAACCTGGAACCGATGTTTTGACACTGAAAGATGCGATTTTTGATTTGCAGGCCGCGCCACTGTCAGTTAAGGGTAAATTAGATAATTATCACGATTCTGTCCCAAATCACGAATGTGCGGATTTGGGGTTTTCGAGCATTTATATGTCGCGCAATCGAGTTAGAAGTTGGTCAGAACCTTCTTTTACAATTCAGGCAAGTGGCAGACACGCACCTCTCCATCCTCAAGCTAGTAAAATGATTTTGGTTGGCAAAGACAAACGCATTTTTGACCCCAATTCGCCTCTGCCTTACCGTCGGCTTTCTGTGCGAGAGTGCGCGAGAGTTCAGACTTTCCCGGATGACTTTATTTTTAAGTATAAGTATATTGTGGATGGATACAAAATGGTCGGCAATGCTGTTCCTGTTAATTTGGCGAGGATGTTGGCGAATAAAATATTTGCGGATATTTCGCACTTGTAGCATGGAAAGTTTTGTAGGGGCGGGTTCGCCGAAATATTTGATAATTACCGACAAATTATATAAACCCGCCCCGTCCATACTAGCGGACATGATATTACAAATCATCTAAAGTAAAATTGCGGGGATTTTTGAGGGTAAAGGTTTGATTTTTTTTGATTAAATCTCCCGTACAGAGGAAAGGCAAGCGTTCTTGATAAGCTTTGATTGCGAGGATGTAATCTTTGTCTGCAAGTGAGGTTTTAATTTTCCGCAGTTTGTCGGCAATGACACCTAAAAACGTAATCTCGCCACTTAATTTGTCGGCGTTAGGAGTGTGAATTTGAATCACGATTCCCTGAATAGTTGTATTAGGAATCCCGGTAATTAAATCTGCTAAAATTTCCAGTTGAGAGCGATTTTCGATGATTTCCAATGTCTCTAACATCAAGTTCATTGACACGGGAAAGTCAGGAAGAGTGGAATTTAAAGGTAGAACGATTTGAGGGGCTTCTGGCTTGATATCGCTGCTTGTCCAAATAATAGCGCGGCTGTCAATTTGTTGTGCTTGTTTCCAACCTTTTGCTTCTAAGTAGTAGCTGATTTGCTGAGGTTGGAGATTTTTGAGCAATTCAATATCCTTTATTGTCACATTCATATTTGTCTCCCGGTTGCGATACGCTGCATGATAGTTGTCAGAGTCTCAGCCGAAAATATATTTGTTCTGGGTATGGAAATAGTGACCCTTTCTTTATTGTCAGTAGATGCTGCACCTTCTAATGATATCCAATAAGCGCAGCGTTTTAAGCAGAGGGTAGTAATAAATATGTAGTGATTAGATATTTATTGGCTCAAAACATAGTTGTAATGATGGATAAAATACCAAATAG
>NZ_JAUBPT010000341.1:0-1718 GCF_036700905.1 Microcoleus sp. S13_C3
GGGCATAGGGCATAGGGCATAGGGCATAGGGCATAGGGCATAGGGCATACCTCACCACGCTTGAGAACCGCTATATTAGCACCTACAAATAACCAATGACAACTGACAACTGACAACTGACAACTGACAACTGACAAATAACCAATGACAACTGACAAATAACCAATGACAACTGACAAATAACCAATGACAACTGACAAATGACAACTGACAACTGACAACTGACTGCTGACTGCACTTTGGCAATCAAGCAACCTCAGAATCGCAACGTTGGTGTTCCATCCGAAATATGTTAGCGTACAAACTAGCAACAATCTGTTTGCCTTCCTGCGTCAACTGCAAGTAACCGAGAGATTCACTGATGTGAGGATAAATGCCACTCCAGTAAAACTTAGAGTAGCTTTGCAGCAAGTCGCCCGGATGTCGGCAGCCCAAAAGTTTAGTAGCACCGCTTTCTTCCAACTCGTAAAACAACGCGCCAATTTTCTGCAAATATTGCGGGTTGCTGAGCTGACCTATCAAGTCAGCACCGCGAACTAAACTAGAGTAATTAACTGCATCCTCGTCAGTGTTGCCGTCAAGCACCGAGAAACGAGTCTGTTCTATGTTCTGCTTAATTATCTCAGCATTAATTAGCTTGTGGTTGCCGAAGCGCTCGTCAATAAACAATTTAGCTCTGTCAACTCGGTAAGGAGCTAAGCTAGCGGCTGTTGCACCGGGAGCAAGTGCAATTCTCATGCCATCTTTTCCCGTAGCATACAATCCTTCTGATTCTTGGTCTTGTCGGCAAACTCCTTTGACATATCCGATGTCTTGGCACAGCAAAGAAATGATGAAGTGCAGCCAATCTTCGCAGGAAACTCCGCCCTGGCGAATGTGTTTTCCCCGCAAGATTTCTTGACCGACTAAGCTAATGCAAATGGCGTGTTCTACATTGTGATAAAGAGCGTCGCTGTTAGCGATGTTTTCTAACGCCATTGCGCCCACCCAGGCAATAATGTCAGCATAGTCTGATTTGTAGCCTCCGTAAGTGCGGCTGTACCCGTTCTGAAGTTGTTGGATGAAAGCCTCGATCAGCAGTTCTGTAGAATTAAACATACCGTGTCCTTTTACCTTAATATTTCCTTTTAAGAGCGGTGCATCTATTGGGAAGTCCTCTAATTTTATGGATGAGATTTTAGTTCACAACTCCTGCACCCCGCGTGTGTTGTGCTCTGTGGGCGGCAAATGGGTGGCAATGTCACAACTCAGTGACGCAGCTACGCCCGGGGAGTCACGAAGCAATCTCGCGCCCCGACTCAAAAGTCCCAAGTAACTCAGTCCGTCACTGACACCCATCCCCGCCGTACTGCATACAGCAGCCTGCTGACAATTTTTCGATCGTCTGAACTTTTTAAACTGTGAGAATTAATGGCGTATTGAATTTGCTGGAACACAGTCCGATCGATCTTACCGGATTTCCAAATGTTCAAGTAAAGTTCGGAAATTTTATATTCAGGAATATAAGCTTTGGTTGTCATCTGCCGTCAACTCAATGTATATTTCTTATTGTCCGGCAATTTTAGATAACTTTATGTGATGTAGATCGGCTATAGACGGTGATGCGATCGCAGGCTGGAGTTGGACTAACTCGCCAAAAACTTTACTAAACTTAGTCATACTTAACTTGACTGATTAACATTGTGGGCGGTATGATTACACCAATGCCTAAAAAAGGC
>NZ_JAUBPT010000342.1:0-1711 GCF_036700905.1 Microcoleus sp. S13_C3
TTGTTGATTTTGTAAATTAAATCTTGAGTGTTTACTTATTTTAACATGATTTGGTTTTTTTACGCCTACCTACTTAGCTAATTAACAGCAGCAAATCGAAAATTTAAAAGCGTACTCATAGTGAGCCGATCGCGCCCGTGCCTTTTCGAGTCATAAAGAGCCTCATCAGCCGCCAGTAGCAGCGTTGTCGCATCATTTTCCGGCCCCGGAACAACGCTGGCAATTCCCAAACTAATCGTTACCACAGAATTAGGTAGACCGTCAACAGTCTCCGCGTTAAAAACAATATTCAAAGCTTTCACTTTTGCTCTAATTTGTTCGGCAACAACCACAGCCGCCGACGCATCAGTTTCAGGTAAAATCACAGCAAATTCCTCGCCCCCGTAGCGAGCAGCTACATCAGCAGGACGCTGGAGCGATCGGCGAATTGTCTGAGCTACCGCTCGCAAACACTCATCTCCTGCTTGATGTCCGTAGGTATCATTAAGCTGTTCGGCATTTAAAAGACGATAGTATGGTGCGTCAGTACAGAAGTGTTGCCCTTGTAAGCGTAAGTCTTCTAACTGACGCACCCTACAAGCCTCGTTAGTGGTTTAAATGCGTAACAGCTTATATATTTTGAAATAATCCAGGTCGCACAAAATCAAAGATATCGGACACCCCTCACGAGCCATCTGTGTCCATTCCGCTCGCAAGCAACTATCAAAATGCCGCCTGTTACCAATTTGAGTAAGTTCGTCCACATTCACCAAACTTTGCAGCCTTTGATTTTCCTGCTGCAACTCCTCAAAACCAACCACCGACAACTTGTCCTCGCACAAATTTTGCCCTTGAAAATACAGGCGATATAATTCGCAAGACAAACTACAGTTATTTCCCTCTAATTTGATAAGTCCCATGCTGTCTAACTGATAAGCCATCAAAGGTTCGAGGTAAATGCTATTTTTAGCATCGACAACTTGTTGGAATGCGGAGGCGAGTTCTGGCTCCTGTTGAATGGCGAGCGACTGATTTTGCAAGTAGTCGCTATAAATTCCGCTGTGAGTAGGAGCTGCTGTTAAAAGTTGTGCCAACTCGGCTCGCCCCATTTCCTCGCCCGATTCCTCCAGATCGACGGACAGGCGATTTTGCAGCAAAATTGCCAGGTGATACAGCGCTAAATGCACTAAATAAGGATGCCCGCCTACCATGTTCATTAATTGCTCTATCGGATTGCTATCGCTCCAGTTCAGTCCGTATCTCCACGCCAAATCTTGGACTTGCTCAGCAGTAAATTCTGAGAGTTTAATCGGCATTCCTACATTAAAGGGAGATTGATTAACATTCAAAGCAATATAATTTGCTGTCGAATGAATGACAACGATGCGGAGTTTTTGCCAACTTTTTCTAGCGCGAGCTGGTTCGTACCAAAAACGGATCAGTGAAAGAAAATCTTGAGCAATGTTTGTGCGTTCAAATACTCGATTTATTTCGTTGATAACCAAGACAATGGGACTGTCAATTAGTTCGAGGAAATAGTTCTTAAAGTAAATTGTGCAGCTTACCTTGCTGCCCATATCTTCATCCCAGAATTCATCAATATTTGGTTCGAGTTTGAGTTGCCGAGCGACATTGACACAAAACCAGCGCAAAAATTTATCTAAGGAATGAGAATTAAATAACTTCCACTCTTGAAAGTGGGATGGGCGTCCCGCCCGTCCTTTTTGGACGG
>NZ_JAUBPT010000033.1:0-32088 GCF_036700905.1 Microcoleus sp. S13_C3
TTGTTCCATACTTAGAAAGGAGACGACAATTATTTATCAATACACTGTTTGGTTATTTTGTCAATGCGTAAGTCCTAGATGTATACTATAAACCGGGTTTCTTTGTGTAGTTTTGGTAAAAAAATCAAGTTTCAGAGAATCGCCGTGCGTCTAGGAGTGTTTGTGTAAGTCCTATTAGTATCAATCCGGATCTAGCGGGCGATCGCGCGAATACATTGCCAAATAAAACTATAAAAAAATGGTAAAAATGTTTGTGACAACAGCCGTCGTTGGCATCATGATGAATCTCGCAATTTCGAGCTTAGGATTTGCTGCTTTAGTTCGCCCTGTCCCCGCTATGAATCAAACTGTTGCGACTCTAGAAAGAATGCTCAGCGCGACACAAAAGCCGGCGGCGCTGAACTATTCGCGCCTGGGGATTGGCGGCGTTCGGTTGGGGATGCCTGTAGAAGAGGCAAAACGTAAGTTGGGAAAACCGCAGCGCGACGAAACTAAACCTGCTGGATCAGGGATGGGCGGCAAGATTCGCACGCTAACCTACTCAGGGTTGACGGTAGCAGCATGGGAGGGCAAAGTTTATTTAATTTCTACTACCAATCCCAAGTTTCTGACAATGGATGGGGTGAAGGTAGGAGATAACAGCCAAAAAGTTGTTAAAACTTACGGTTATGGGTCGCAATCTGTGCAGGGTGGAGTGACTCGGTTGACTTACAGCAATGACCAAAAGGCTTCTAATTTGATTGTGGAAATTAAGGGCGATCGCGTGCAAAAAATTATTGTGAGCACACAGCTAAACTGAAATATTAAATAACAGTGCAAAAGTCCCGGTTCACAAGTTTGTAGTAAGGACTTTATTCCTTATTTATGAGGATTTTTAGCCTTTCTGTGAGTTGACTGGAAGGCTTTTTCCTCATGTGCGTGAAGCGTAGCTATCCCGTAGGGAATCGCCCGCGTCTCCTTAATCCTCTTCATCATCATCCGACAATTGTGTAATTTCCTCAGCAATTAGTGTCGGAAAATCCTCTCCGCAGTGAACGTTGAGATGGATTGCAGAGAGGAAGGAACTCTGGTATAATTTCCGCTTTTTGTCGATCGCTCAAATCAGGTAACTGAAGTTGATCGATTAATATCAAATCCGCCCTTCATCGAAATTATTCATCTCTCTGTTCTCTTCCTCTGCGTTCTCTGCGTACTCTGCGGTTTAATCATTCCAATCCAACCGGAATTGATATAAAGTAATAACATTTTGACACTCAGTGCCCAATTCTTCAATTAACGTACTCAGCCTAGAATTAGTTACAGAAATTGTCCGATCGCTAACTTCCATCTTTACTTATCCAATTCTCAGTCCGCTAGGAGTTGACGAAAGTTTGTTCGCGGTTTCAACCGGCGAGGGAGCTCGGATTTGCGATCGCACCCATAAAAAAAAGTAGAGGTGCGATCGATCGCATCTCTACAATAATTCTAAATAAGGTGCACCGAGTGCACCCTACCAATTAGCGGTTCTGGGGAACAGGAGCACTCGGTGCTCCTGAAAAAGTCGCCTCACCAGTCTTAGCCCGCTTTTTGATCAAGATAGGCTTGACGCTGTTTTCTCCACCAATCGGGGGATCTTCTTGTTGAGCGTAATCAGCGCCCATCCAAGCAGGACGGCTTTGATCGAAAGCCATTTGCAAAGCAGCAGCGGCGATCGCGTGGGAGTCGTACTCCTCGGATAACTGAGACACCAGAGGCAAGAAAGATGCCATCCGTTCGCCAGCCAAAGCTTCACGAACTTTACCCTGCATCTTTTCCAACTGACGTGCTTCAATTTGCGCCCGTGTCGGAATGTTTCGCACCGTCAAGCTCGATCGCACGTGGCGTTCAATCAAGCGCAGTTTGCGGCGATCGACCGGTTGAATCAGCGTAATCGCCGTTCCTTCGCGACCAGCCCGGCCCGTGCGTCCGATCCGGTGAACGTAGCTTTCCACACTGTCGGGCAAATCGTAGTTAATAACGTGAGTCAAGTGATCCACGTCCAAACCCCGTGCCGCAATATCAGTCGCCACTACCCAGCGCACCTGACATTGGCGGAACCGATGCAACAAACGTTCCCGCTGTGCCTGATTCAAATTACCGTGATACTCATCAACGCTGTGACCTGCTGCTTGCAGTTGGCTGGTGAGTTCTGCCGCCGACTGCCGAGTCCGCACAAAAATCAGTGCAGATTCCGGGTCTTCCATTTCTAGGATTGGCTGTAGGGCTCTTGCCTTCGACCAGCCACGGGGAATCATGTACACGCCTTGGCTGATGCGCTTTGGCGTTGCTTTGGGCTGTTCTACGGTGACGTTGACGGGGTTACGCAAATGCCGCGCCACCAATTTCCGAATGGAAGGTTCCATCGTCGCCGAGAAAAATGCCGTTTGACGTTCTTGTGGTGCTGCATCCAAGATTTTTTCCACATCTTGAATAAAGCCCATGCTCAGCATTTCGTCAGCTTCATCCAAAACTAGCCATTTTACCTTGTCTAGTTTGAGGCTGCCACGGCTGAGCATATCCAATATGCGTCCGGGTGTACCGACAACGACGTGAACGCCGCGCTTCAAACGCTGCATTTGACGATCGATCGATTGACCGCCGTACACTGTCAGAACTTGCAGAGAGCGACCCACTTTTACCGGGCCGTCGCTGCTGATGCCGCTCAAATCACGGATGGCTTCAGTTACTTGCATCGCCAATTCGCGAGTCGGCGTCAGCACCAGTGCTTGCACCGCAGTTACATCTAAATCAATCCGCTCCAAGATGGGCAACGAGAATGCTGCCGTTTTGCCTGTCCCTGTTTGGGCTTGACCCACAACGTCGCGACCTGCTAACAGGTGCGGAATTGCTTGTACTTGGATGGGAGTAGGTTCTGTAAAGCCTAGTGTTTCCAGATGGAGAACGAGTTCTTCCGAAAGACCTAAGCCTTCAAACAATAAATTCATTAATGCTCCTAATAACGAGTCTTAGCCTTCTAAGTTGCCCAACTCGGATGCGGATTTCTGCTCGGCGGCAGGAACTCATAAGAGTTCTTTATGGTGCTGCGCCTGCGCGCACCTTCTTAAATAGCAATCGAGTATAGGGCAGCTCCGTCGATGGTGACTAAATTTACCAATTCGACAGCCGTCTTTGATTTTGTGACATCACCGATACCAACCGCCAGGGGTCGGGTTATAGGCTTCCAACATTCTTAAAACAGGACATTGGACTTCCTTTGAGGTACTTGCAAGCTTTCCCTCTTAGGCATTTTATAGTGAGGATCATGACCAGCCCCACTTCACTACATAGTAGTAACAGGTTGTTTGGTTCAGGCGCTATCCCGCAATCCGTCGCCTGCGGGATTGAGCAGGGATGGGGCGACCGTTACCGCCTATCCATCTCAACACTCTTTCGGGATACCGTTGTGGTGTAGGGCGGACGGCGAAGCAATCTCAAATTATCCCCGCTTATTTCTGGCTTGTTACTATCATAACTCTTTACATTCAGAAACAAAACATTAAATTCGTTAAAATTTTCCGATCGTTCTGTAGAGATAACCGCACCCCGAGGGGGAGCGTCGATTGCAGCCAGAGGCTAATAAAGGTTTAGAACCCTTTGCTACCTATCTTTGCACAATATTGTACAAACCGTTACTTTTGCTGCACAATCTGCTAATCCTTTTTGGCTGGTGTCGGGTTTTTGTTCGCCACACCGTCTCAGGCGACAGTTCCAGCAACACTTACACTTGACCCCGCCCAGCACCGGATACAGTGCCACGTGAACTCATGAGGGTCGATCCCACAATTTTAGACAAAAGATCGAGCTCCCAGATCAGTCTGTGCAGTCAATCTCAAATCTCAAATCTCAAATCTAAAATCGACTTGACCCCGCCCAGCACCGGATACAGTGCCACGTCAACTCATGAGGGTCGATCCCACAATTTTAGACAACAAAAGATAGAGCTCCCAGATGAGTCTGTGCAGTCAATCTAAAATCTAAAATCTAAAATCTAAAATCTACTTGACCGTAGAGGTCGTAGACATCTGCACCAGTAATTTTCACAGACACGATCGATCCCAGTCGCGCTTCTCCTGTCACATAGACGAGTCCATCTACTTCTGGGGAAAACCGAGCGGATCTACCAATCAACTCACCTGTCTCTGGTTGTTCTTGTTCTATCAGGACATCAACTACCTGACCGACAGATTCTTGATTCTTCTTCAATGATATAGGTTGTTGGGCCGCCATTACCGCATTGCGCCGCATTTCCATTATTTCTGCAGGTATTTGCTGGGGCAAGCTGAAGGCTGGGGTTCCTTCTTCTGGCGAAAATACAAAAACTCCTACGTGATCGAATTCATGACGCTTGACAAATTCCAGCAAGTGTGCTGCGTGTTCGTCGGTTTCGCCGGGAAAGCCGACAATAAAAGTTGTTCGCATCACAGCGCCGGGAAGTGCTGCCTTGAGCCGATCGACTATAGCATCATTAATCCCAGCTTGAAAAGGCCGATTCATCGCCCGCAGAATTTCCGGGTGCGAGTGTTGCAGGGGTAAATCCAAATATGGCAAAACGTTCGGCGTTTCCCGGATTGCCTCGACAACTTGCGGAGTCAAACCTGTAGGATAGGCGTAGTGCATCCGAATCCAAGGTACATCTACTTCACCCAAAGCGCGAAGTAGTTCGGCTAGTTTCGGTTCGCCATAAATATCTTTGCCGTAGTTGGTGGTAATTTGAGAAATTAAAATAATTTCCTTTACCCCTTCGGAGGCTAATTGCTTAGCTTCGGCGACGATAGATTCGATCGTCCGCGACCTTTGATTTCCGCGCAAGTGCGGGATAATGCAAAATGCACAGCGATAGTCGCAGCCTTCAGCTATCCGCAGATAAGCGACACCTTCCGATGTCGTGCGGTAGCGGGGAGTAGTTTCGTCAGCGATGTAAGTAGGTTCACTAGAGACGAGGGAAACTCGATCGCCCTTTTCCACCTGCTGCATAACATTGACGATTTTATGATAGTCGCCCGTGCCGACAATTGCGACTGCTTCCGGCAATTCATCCAGCAATTCCTGCTGAAAATGCTGTGCCATGCAGCCGGTGATGACTACTTTTTTATTAGCTTCTGCCAATTCTACCAAGGTGCGGACTGACTCTTCTCGCGCCGCTTGGATAAAACTACAAGTATTGACTACAACATAATCGGCTAATTCTTCATTAGAATCCACTTGATAGCCCGCTTGAGCCAGCAAGCCAATCATGTGTTCGGTATCGATGCGATTTTTTTCGCAGCCGAGGTGAGTAAATGCGATCGTTGGCTTCGTTGCCATGCAGTAATAGTTAGTGTTGCGCTATTTTTGAGAACGTTTTATGATATCACACAATTAGAAAAATTGCAAGTTATCCTTCTTAGTTGCACCAATTCCCAAGCCATCACTAGACTGTCAACGCTCAACCATTATTGCCGTACCCGAATTTATATTGCTTGTTGCACCGTTCGTTGTACCCGATCGACCTTGTAAGGCATTTTGCAGCATACTCTCAAAAAAAGTATCCAGAGAAATTCCCGATGCTTGGATCATAGTCGCAAGCACACTTTTTTGAGGAGAAAAAGAGCAGTACAGCCCCGCTTCTAAGAACCAAGGTTCTCCGTGGGGGTCGATGCGAAAATCAAATAAACTGTAGTGGCGACAGCCCAAAGCTATGTGGCATTTTCTGGCCATAGCCCAAACCCTTTGGGTCACAGGATCGCTGGGTTCAACTATCCACATCCTGGTACTATCCCTAGGGGCAGAATCCAAGCTACCATCGTCATTTTGTTTGAGCTTATCGGCATAACTCCGAATCGGTCGGATATCAGGATCTAGAGCATACTCTTGCAGCGGCAAACAGACTAGCTCGCCAGCTTGGACAATAATCCCACAACGAACTTCTCGGCCCAACTCAATAAATTCTTCTACTAGCACTTCATCTGCATATGTCAATGCTGTCTGCAAAGCCGCGTCAAAGTCAGCAGCATTTTTAAGTAACGCAACTCCCAGAGAATTATCGGCATTCAGCGGCTTGAGTACGATCGGGAAATCAATAGAAGGTAGATCGCCCGCGTGGAGAACTTCTCCCAGCGGCACACTTACCCCAGCGGCCGCCACTACTGCCTTAGCCTTCGCTTTGTCAGCAGTCAGTGCCATCACCCCTGGGGTATTACCCAGGTAAGGAATATTCAGCAGATCGAACAAGGCTCGGTATTGAGTCATGCCGGGGAGACAATACATCTGGGGCACCATCACGTCTATCTGGATATCTGCCAGCACCTGTACTGCGCCCGCTAGAGACATGGGATTAGCGGCCGCGATCGCACCTTGATCGAGAGAGGTGGGAAAACGCCATTGGCCATCGGGAGAAATATAGGCTATATGAAATTCATAGAGTGCTGGATTAGCAGTCTTCTCCAGACAATCTTGGGCATAAGATAGCGACAAATTACAGTAAAATTTACTGTCTGCCGATCCGACTAAATGCAAAACCCGTAATACTGACATACTCAATCTCCTCCTATTTCCACAAGTTTTCCAATATTAAAGTCAATCCGAATCCACTCTTTCGGATTCTGCAAATTTCCCCATAACAACAAGGGAACTTGCCAATGATGCACCATCAAAAACGGCAGCGGATCGTCCCACTCGAAGATGGCATCTTTGCCTTGAGCGATAATTTGCAATCGCTCAGAAACTAGCTTTGGCGATCGCAAATGAGTCACCAATCGCCAAATTTCATGGTAAATCCAGTAAGTCGGGCAACTTGATGCCAAAGGCTGCACAGTCTGTGGTAAAGGGTCGAGATCCAAATAAGCTTTTGCCACATCAGGATGGTTGTAAAACATCGTGATGGCTGAATGGGTGCGGGGGTTGCATTCGATCGCGTAAATCTCTCCATCATCCGCCGCCTGAATGAAATCAAAGGAAACTTGCCCAGTCAGATTGAGACTCTTGGCAAACAGACGAATCCAATTTTCGATATCCGGGCGATCGACATTCTGGTAATTCACCTGAAACGCCGACGATTCACAGCAACAGTGCAACTGAAGATGACCATCACGGATTGTACTGTGAGTGCAGAATTCTTGCCCCGGAATATACTCTTGCATAATCCAAGGTTTACTCTCGGAAATTGGTAATGAGTTGACAAAGGTGGCAGTTTCTGCTGGGTTTTCGCAGGGTAATTTAGTTAAGTTTAACCTGCGGACAGAATCGTAGGGAATACTTTTGATAATATATGGACGCTGTGCATCACTAAAATCAAAATCGATTACTTGCTGGGGATTAGTAATGCGGTAGGAATTCGGAACTCGCAGCCCCAATGCTTCCGAGGCTTTTGCAAACTGATATTTATCATCCAATCGTTGCAGAGTTTCGACATCGACGTGCATTACCGTACAGTGCCCAGAAAGTACCCTTTTGACTTCGGCATCGTAGTAACTGGCGACTGGACTACAAACGGGAACGTAAACATTAACTTTCTCTTGTTGGACAATTTTCAAGAGTGCTTGGGGATATTCCTCTGTCTGGGGATTTGGTACTGTGTAAAAGCGATCGACGGCCCAAGAGTAACGATGACCCGTCAGCCAGTATTTCTCGGTTTCAACCAAAATTACCCGATGACCGGCATTATGGAACGATCGGGCTAGCTGCAATGCTTTGGTCATCTTGCCGCCGCTAATCAAAATCGTTTGGGGAGTGGCTGTAGTCGATCGAGACTGAAACGGTTTGATGATGATGGATCTCAGTAGGGCGATCGCAGTTAAAGCAATATTCAGGGGCAGTACCAATAGCAGCAAAATTAAGGTTGCTATAGTTTTAACGGCTGTCTGGAAGCGCCTATTCCCAGTGTTTGTTTCCTGTTCAGATGGCATCGCTGCCACAGAAACTGTTTCGAGCATAATTTCCTAGTAAGTAGACACTCTAATTAGCGGTGGTTTTTGAATGATTAAACCGCAGATGACGCTGTTGGCGCCGAGTCTCCAGAAGAGACAGATCAATCATGCGGATGAGGCGCGGATTTGATATTACTGAGATCTTGCACCATTCTCAATTAGCCGTAGGGGCGGGTTCGCCAACAGCCTTAAAGCTTGCAAATAGGTTCTATAAACCCGCCCGACCCCACGAAAAATCCTCTTATTGATATTGCTGCAAGATGTCAGATATTACGCACGGGTGGTTAGGATCGTCAATTAAATAATTTCCCTTTTTTCTTGTGGGATGGGCGTCCCGCCCGCCCAGAAAGGACGGGCGGGACGCCCATCCCACAACAGTCATGAAAAGTGGATTTTATTTAATTCTCATCCCTTAGAAACCTGGTTTTTTGACTATCGGACTTCGTTACAGCCCGCCCAATAGGGCAAAAAACCCGGTTTATGCAGGTTTTGATGCGTCTAGGACTGTTCTACTAAACGCGCCGAATTAAGGTCACTCCATCTCTCAGCGGCACTAACACCTGCTCTACGCGCGGATCGTCAACTAGAGCCTGGTTGAATTTGGCGATCGCAACTCCGTTATCAGTAGCAGTACCCGACACATATGGCTGTCCCTGCATCAGAGTATTGTCTGCACAGATCAAGCCATTGGGAGCCAACAGCCCAGTGGTGAGCAATAAATCGAGATAATCTGTGTATCCAGCTTTATCAGCATCGATAAAAACCAGATCGAAGACTTCCCCGTCTTGGGCCAATTGTTTCATGGTTTCTAAAGCCGGTGCCACCTTGACTGAGATTTTGTGACCGACAGTAGATTCGTGAAAACACTTCTGGGCAAATTCAGCTACATAAGCATCTACTTCGCAGGCTACCACCACTCCATCCACCGGCAGTGCTTCCGCCATTGCTAGTGCTGAGTACCCGGTAAACATCCCTATTTCCAGTACGCGCTGTGCTTTGGTGATATGGACGAGAAATTTCAGCATTTGGCCTTCCAGATGGCCCGAAAGCATTTCCTGTTCCAAGTGGCGCACTGTCTCGCCGTCAGAGAATCGCTTACTCCAATCTTCTGATTGGGTGCGCTTTACTAACGCGGCTAAGGCGGGAGATTCCGGCGTGGTACAAAGGTTCAGGTACGGATCGAGACCATTGGCTAGTTCGTAGGCTTGTTGTAATTGGGCCTTGAAAGCTCGATCGAGATTATCGATTTTTTCTACTTGCGAGGCGAGACTTTCGAGTAAAGAGGCTAAAATCCCGACTGGGGTAACGGGTCTCATGGTCATACCCCGGCTGCGGAACGAGTTCCAACTTTCTGCAATACCACATACATATCCTCGCCATCGCCATGACGCGGGTAGCCCTGACAGATTTCTCGATGCACCAGTAGGGCTTTATCCAACTCAGTTCGAGTCAAATCGTTCATGAAAAAGCAGTCACCAATGGGGCATGGAGCGGCAGCGCGTTGGAGACCATCACGGGTACGACTGATCGATGTTGTGGCTTTCCAGAGCAGTTCTGATGTCAGATAAGGGCTATCAATTGCTAGTCCGAGGCGGCTCATTAATCTTAAGATGCGATCGCGATCGGCGATCGGAATGTAGCCCCGCAGTTGGGCAATGGTGGCCGAAAAAGCCATATCGATGGCGACAGAATGGCCGTGGAACATCGGAATTTCCGGCGTTAGTTCCAGCGTCGGACTCCAAGTGTGACCATAGGCTATCACCCGATCCAAATCTAGCTCGTGGAGGTTTGGTACTTCTAATGCCAGCATTGACTGAATCGCGTTGTAGGTTAAGCGATGGGCCACTTCGCGCAGTTCAGATGTGCCGTCTAAATAACCAAAATGGCTATGCAGTAATGCTTCGCCGTAGTTTTCTAACAACTCGAAGATTTCTTTGTTGCCTACTACGGCGATCTTAATTAACTCTGCCATGCCGTTTCGTATTTGGTCGATCGGCAGAGTTTTCAGAAAGGAGAAATCTAAAATTACTTTCTGCGAAGCGTGGTAAGCACCGAGGCGGTTTTTCAGCTTACCGTGGTTCACAGCTACTTTGATCGCCACACTGGCATCAATCAGCCCAATTAAAGTTGTCGGTACGCGAATGTAGTTAGTCCGACGGCGATAAGAGGAACAGGCAAAACCAGTTACGTCAGTAGTCAATCCACCACCGACCACCAAAACAGGCTCCTTCCGCACGAGTCCGAAATCAACGAAGGCATCTATGATGCTTTCAAAAGTTTTTAATGTCTTATCAGGTTCCTTGATATTAACTGGAAAGACTGTTAAATCTATCTCGTGATGATTGAAATAATCCTGCATCTGTGCACCATAAAGACCATAGACTGTTTCATCTACAACCATTAAACAGCGACCAAATTGGCGGTAACTATCCGCAATCTCAGGATTTTCAAGCTTGAAAGCACCATCTACGTATAGCAAGCTGAAATCAATTTTTTCGTACCCCTCAATTTGAAAAGCACGATCGGTAGATGTAAACGTAGCTTGAATGTCACCCATAAGAATTTTGCACTTTCATGTTGATCGGTAACTGTAAGTATCTGGGCGAGCTTCAAAAGTATCAATCCTTTTGCTGGCAAACTTCCTAGGCATTAACTTGACAAATTGTCATTTAATATGAACTTAACAATCCACCTAAAAATTTACTTTTAGGGTTGTTTGTTAAGAGTCGGTTAAATACTGCTTTTCGAGTATTTATACTTAAAGCCTTTTGAGGATTGATTTGAGACCGCCTCAATGCTTACACAAAATTCAACATAACGAATTTCTCATCTTTATGCAACCAGATTCAGTAAAAGTGGATATTATTTATTAATAATATAATATTATCCAGAGACAAATCGGGAAAACCCGAAATTACAGCATCCTCATCTATTAAAACGACTCGTTGCGATCGATCGTTGAAATCACTTTATCTTTTTTGATCGGGTTCGCTGTGTATTTCCAGTTGATTATCCACCAAATTCAATATCCAATCAGCCGATTAATGCCTAGTTAATAAAGGGAATAATGAACCTGGATTTTAGATTACGAAATTTTCCGGGAACATCCATCAAGCCCGATCGCCCGACAGCACTTTAACAGCAGCAGACGCAGGTAATGGATCGTCAATCGATTTTAGATTTTAGATTTTAGATTTTAGATTTTAGAATTGACTTGCGCGAGATAAATGCGGGGGCTGGAGGATTTTAGATTTTAGATTTTGGATTGATTCCACGGATAAATGCGGGGGCTTGTACCACCTTTGAAATTCTTGGTCAGAATTTCCGCCCAAACCATTAACTTGAGGCATCAAAGTACCCATTTCCAATTGGCAAGATATTGGTCTAATTTGTCGATCGGCCAAGAGTGGAATTTTTACCTTGGGGGCGGGCATAATCACCAGCCCACAAGAGTTTTAAGATTTTTCCCGATGCAAGTCTTGATGTTTTTTGAGCTTACAAATACTGCTAGCCCAACTTACGAGGGGATTTGATCCGACGATACATCGGGGGCGATCGCCAGATTTGCTTCACCCGAAAGCGCTTGAGCAGCAGACCCAGTAGTTAATCGATGATCGTAAGAGTGTGTTCCCAAACCCTTAACTTGCCGCATCAAAGTGCCCATTTCCAAAGCACTCATCGCATAATTCCAGCCCAAATTGCTTTTAATTCCAGCCCTTTCCAAAGCTTGCTGCATCGTATCAGTCGTCACCACCCCAAAAATCACTGGCACCCCTGTCTGAAAAGCAGCCGCAGCAATTCCCTTAGCAACCTCACCAGCCACAAAATCGAAATGAGGAGTTTGGCCCCGAATTACCGCACCCAGACAAATTACCGCATCGTAGCGGTGAGAAAGAGCAGCTTGGCGGGCCACCAAAGGAATCTCAAAACTTCCTGGAACCCAAAAAAAGTCCACCTGAGAGCCATGAGGATTAATATCAACCCCGTGGCGTTTCAAACAATCTTGACATCCCTCCAAAAGTTTGTTGACAACCAAATCGTTAAAACGACCGATGACAATAGCAAATCGCAAAGACTCTGTGTGAGTAAAAGTTCCCTCGAAAACAGTCATAGTGTTCTAGTTTAGATTTTAGGTTTTAGTTTTTAGAGTTTTGTTTGTGAGAAGGCAAAAGTCAGAAAGCAGCAGCATCTCATCTGAATCTCAAGTACAAAAACATACAGGGTCGCGCGGTGTGGAAAATTCCTAGCTTCTGCCGAATGCCTTTCAATCGCTGGTGAATGCCTTCATCCTTCTATCTTTTACCTTCTTTATTCGATAGACTTGGGTGAAATTAAACGACTAAAAAGTTCAATACACCCACTGCAATAACCAGCAAAAACCAGAGACCCGACCCGACATAAATCAGGGATTTAGACTGATTCCAGTTTTGGGGAGAGGCATAAGCAACCGGGACGCCAACGACCATCACAAAAGATAGCAGTACCAGACCCAGTAAAACCACTTGAAACAGAATTGATAACATCTTTTCTCCTTTCGATATAACCGTGCGTTGATCGGAAATAGTTTCCCAGAACCGAAAAAAATCTTCCAAATTCTAGTTTTTGACAGTTTCCCGATAGTCGATCGAGAAATTGTCGGTTGATTGATACGAAAGAACCCAGGCAAATTCGGGCGTTGCGCGAACAGGCGTCAGCGGCTCTTGAGATTTCGATCAATTTTATCATTGTTCGCTACACGACAGAAAACTGGATTCGATACTGGCTGAAGGTTAAGTTACAGTGCGATCGACACATCCGGTTTCAGAGGGCGAGAAATTGCTACTGTTTGAGTTAGAGATGCGGGATTTTCGGCTATGGACTTAGTTTTGTGCCACACAACAGCAGATTTTGACGCCTTGGGAGCGGCGGTGGGACTTTGCGTGCTGCGCCCCGGTAGCAGGATCGTATTGACGGGCGGGTGTCACCCGACAGTGCGGGATTTTTTGGCGCTACACCGCGACGAGTACCCACTGATTGAACGCCGATCGGTCAATCCGCAACAAATTCGATCGATTACTATAGTTGATGCCTCCGGGCGCGATCGTTTGGGAAAAGCCGCCGAGTGGCTGGATTTGCCACAAGTAAGGGAAATTGCGGTTTTCGACCACCACAAGGAGGCGCATTCAGACATCCCCGCTACTGTTAGCCAAATCGAAGCAGTCGGAGCCACCACGACATTAATTGTCGAAAAGCTCAAAAATCAAGCCGAAAAGAGCGACACACCATTCCGCCTTCTGCCTTCGGAAGCAACAGTAATGGCCCTAGGCATCCACGTCGATACAGGTTCCCTTACCTTTGAGGGCGCAACTGCGCGAGATGCAATAGCTTTGGCGTGGTTGATGGAACAGGGAGCGAGTTTGGGGGTCATCGCTGAATATGTAGAACCCGCTTTGTCTCCTCAATTGCAAGATTTGCTCAGAGAAGCGCTCAAGAATTTGCGATCGGAAACTTTGCACGGTTACAGCGTAGCCTGGGTGTTGCTATCTACTGAAGCTTATGTTCCCGGACTTTCTTCACTGGCTTCTCGCTTGCTCGATTTAACTGAAACCGATGCTCTGCTGTTAGGCAATGTTTATAAATTTAGCGAAAACGACAACAACCGCAACATCGCTCCAGAATCGCCAGTTTCCAATCGATTAACTATTATCGGTCGATCGCGCATCGAAGGAACAAACCTCAGCGAATTGTTCAAACCCTTCGGCGGCGGAGGTCACGCCGGCGCTGCTTCCCTCGCCACCCGCGATGTTGACCCCCTGCTGACTTTAAATCAGTTAGCTGACGAACTGAAAGCTCAAATTCCCCACCCTCCGACAGCGCGCGAGTTAATGTCGTCTCCAGTGCGGAGTATTCGCCCGGAAACCTCGGTGGGGGAAGCTCACCGTATACTACTACGTTACGGACATTCCGGGCTTTGTGTGGTCGATGCGGGCGATCGACTCGCTGGCATTATCTCGCGCCGCGACATTGACATTGCCCTGCACCACGGTTTCAGTCACGCCCCGGTGAAGGGTTACATGACTTGGCAGTTAAAAACGATCGCCCCAGATACCTTGCTGCCGGAAATTGAATCTTTAATGGTGACATACGATATCGGGCGCTTGCCAGTATTGGAAAACGGTCAACTGGTGGGAATTGTTACCCGGACTGATGTGTTGCGGGAATTGCATCAGCAAAAAGCGCGAGACAGGGGAAGTCATGCAAAATTTTCTGATTGTCCCGTGCCCGAATCGGTTGAGCAGTTGTTGCGATCGCGCATCAGTGCCGAATTATGGCAATTATTGTCGATCGCGGCCAATATTGCCCAAAACCGCGGCTGGCAACTTTATATTGTGGGTGGAGCAGTCCGGGATTTACTCTTAGCCACGGATGATACGCTGGCGCTAACAGATATCGATTTGGTTGTGGATGGAAAGTGCGGTTCCGACGATTCCGGTGCTGGTGTCGAGTTAGCTTCATCGCTGCAAAAACTTTACCCCGAATCGCGTTTGGACGTTCACGGTCAATTTCAAACCGCCGCGCTTTTGTGGCACAAAGACTCTGCTTTCGGCTCGCTGTGGGTGGATATTGCGACTGCTCGTACTGAATTTTATCCTTATCCGGCTGCAAATCCTGAAGTTGAAGCGAGTTCAATTCGCCAAGATTTGTACCGCAGGGATTTTACAATTAATGCCCTGGCTGTGCGGTTGGGTGTTCCTCGCAGCGGCGAATTGTTAGATTTTTTTTGCGGTTTGCTGGATTTGGAATCGAAGCAAATTCGAGTTTTGCACGCCAATAGTTTTATCGAAGATCCGACGCGCATTTATCGCGCTGTGCGGTTTGCTGTGCGGTTGGGATTTGAAATTGAGCCGCAGACGGAAGGATACATCCGCCACGCTTTGGCCAGCGGGATTTATTACAGAATTCAGGGGGAAAACGGCCGAGCTCCGGCTTTGGAAACTCGGCTCAAAAGTGAATTGAAATACATTTTGCAAGCTCCTTACTGGAAAGTTGCTTTGCAAATGCTGGGAGATTTGCAGGCTTTGCGCTGCATTCATCCTAGTTTGGAGTTGGATCGGGAGTTGTGGCGACAACTGCGTTTGCTCGATCGGTGTTTGAATGGAAGAAGGAAGAAGGAAGGCACGACACGGATTTTGACACGGATACACGGATTAATGATTGAGGGTGAGTCACGAGTCAGAGGGAAGAAGGAAGAGGGAATAGGGAAGAAGGAAGAAAAAGAAAAAGCAACTATTTCCAATGCCCAATTCCCGATGCCCAATTCCCCATTCCCCATTATCAATATCCCCGATTGGCAGATGCGGCTGGAAGTTTTGATAGCTTATTTAGCACCGGAATATCGCGGCAAGGTGGCTGCAAATCTTCAGTTACCCGCTGACAGCATTAAGCGGTTGGAAGTTTTGGAAGCCGGAAAGAAGCAGTTAGCAGAGAATTTGCCTAAGTGCGAGTTGCCGAGTCAATTGGTGCTGCTGTTGAGAAAGTATGAGTTGCCTGTGTTAATTGCGATCGCCCTACAAAGTCCGCGAAGTGCACGCCGCCAAATCTGGGAATATCTCACCAAATGGGTGAATGTTGAGCCGCCTTTAAATGGCAACGATTTGAAGGCTTTGGGTTATAAGCCGGGGCCTGGGTTTAAACGAATGTTGGATGATTTGCTGGCGGCGAAGTTGGATGGCGATTTGGGCGATCGGGCTGCTGCTATATCTTTCTTAGCACAACGTTATCCTCAAGCTTAGTAAGGTGCGTCAGCAGCGCGTTATTTCTGATATAATAGATTAGCTAATTGCTGACGCCCTCTACTAAAATTTAAGTTTTAAATCCCAAACAGGCTAACCAGGCGATCGCACATTATTGATATTTCGAGAATTAAGGTGAATAAACATCACGCTCCTGCTTTAATCGCAATTGTCTTTTACAAAACATTTGTGGCTTCCCTCTTGACAGTAACTTCGATTGCTTTGCTTTTTGCATTAAAAAATCATGAAGCTTTAGAAGAATTTTCCCAATCTTATTTGTTAGAAAGCAAACTAAAAATTATTGAGTTCATCTTAGAAAAACTTCTAATTCTCCAGCCTAAAAAGTTACTGCTTAGCGGACTTGCCGCAGCACTTTATGCAGTCTTAACTGCTTTTGAAGCCGTTGGTTTGTGGTACGAAAAAGACTGGGCAACTATCTTAGTTTTAGTGCTGGTAAGCATCAGTATACCCCCTGAAATATATGAATTAGTTCACGGGGTCACGGTACTTAAGTTAGCGGTATTTATCACAAATGTAGCCATCTTATGGTATTTGCTCCACCATTTGCCGAAGCATGGTAAAGGAGCTTAAAGTTTTGATTATTCAGAGGACATTCACTTGATTTTATAAATGTCAGCATTTTCCATTTTAATTTCATAAAACGGCTGATCAGTCAAATAAAAACCTCAATCTTTACAAAAATTTTGTAATGGTAAAGATTTGATAAAGCTACGAGGGGTTATACCCCCTATGAGTTATAGTGACATATATATAGATGCACCCTGATGGCTTTCCCGTTCCACAAGAGCGGGATTTTTATTGGAAAAATATTGTATTAAGTTTTAATACAGGTGGTAGAGATAGAATTGGTGGAAAATTTCAAGAGAACGATCGCCAGATGCAAAAATAGCACAGAAGAAGCAAAAACGATAGTTAGGAGCGATCGAACATCCGCCCTAACTCTGCGAAATAACCCAAAGGCGGTAGCATAGTTTGGGAAACGGCATCAACTAAAGATGAACTTAGGGCCAGCAACAGCCTTCTAACAGGGCAAAGGCAGAATTAACGCGACTTTAGGCATAGGAGGGTGAGGGTTCGGCATCACTTACCCATTGGTAACAAGTTAGAAAGGAGTAGATTTTGTCAATACCCCTTTGTGAATAAATATAATTGGTTAATAATGATAATCAAATAAGAGGTAAGGGTGGGAGAGTCCTGTGTAGGAGGACTCTTCCACACAAGGGCGCGATTATCATTATTAATAAGTTGTGGGCTCGATTGGCGTGGCATTGCGATCGATAACAGTGGCGGGCGATCATTTGTGACAAGTTAAGAAAAAGTGCAAGTTGTCAAGGGGGTAGACCAAAAAAAGTAAAATAGGATGAAACCTTTACCTGGCAAGCAGTTGAGCCATAATTGAACCAGTTATGATTTGCAAAAAACGAATCAACCGAGATCATGCAAAGAAAAAACATAGTCCCCAAGTAGAAAATGAAGCGATCGCGAATCACTTGGAAGATTTATTAATTCCGGCAATGGCTGCCCAAAAAACTTTTTATCGACAACTAAATTTAAGAGATAGAATTCTAACACTACCATTAATGATGGCAGCAATCCGCCAGTTTATTATGGCGATCCGTAGCAGGAGTAACAGAATTAACCAGATTATTAAATAGAGAAGGATTTTTATGGTGTCAGCCACAAGAAATTAGCCAACAAGCATTATCACTCAGATTTTTAAGTTTTCCAGCAATTTTATTTGAAAAAGTATTTAAATAATTATTGCCTCATTTTCGCCGAAAATGGTTAACAAGAAAATCGAGACCATTACCAGATAGCGTACAACTTGCTTAAAAAACTTTGAAAATATCTGGATAGCTGACGGCTCAACATTAGAAGCCTTATTTCGTAAACTAGAAAGTTTATCAGATGTGCCAATTGGTCAATTAGCCGGAAAGATGGGAGTAATTATAGACCTAGTAACTCATCTTTACGAATAAATTTGGTTGGGTAAAATCCCAAACAAGCAGATACTAAGTGGGAGGAAAATTTACTAAAAACAGTTAAGCCGAAAACCTTACTATTATTGGATATAGGCTTCTATTACTTCGCTATTTTGTCAAAACTAATTTCTCAAGAAATTGGATTTATGACTCGAATCAAGAAAGGTGCATCTTATCAAATCGAGCGGCTATTAACCAATACTTAGGATGTCAAAGACCCGATAATTAAAATAGGTGCAGGCACAAAACAGACACCAGATTTGACTATAAGATTAGTACAGATTCGCTCTAATACTTCCTGGCGTTCTTATCTGACAAGTGTCCGAGAACCTGAAATATTGCCGCCTTATGTAGTAGCATATTTATATCAAAGACGCTGGCGAATTGAAGACGCATTTTGGACAGTAAAAAGATGATTAAATCTCAGCTATTTAGGGACAGGTTCATTAATTAAACGGAATCAAGCTCCAAATCTGGGCTACTTGGCTATTTTATGCGGTTTTAGTAGATTTAGGAGATGCAGTTGCCGATGAATTAGGAGTACCAATTGAACGGGTTTCATTAGAAATGATTTATCGGGGAATGTATCATTTTTCGGTTGCCTATCAAAAAGGAATAGCCTCTAACCTAGTTAACTATTTTGCCGCCGATAAAAATCAAGATTTAGGGATTGTTAAGCTAGGCATGAAAACCTCATGTCAGGCTAATTATTTCTCCTTTCCCTGGAACTCAAAGAAGTCCCGAACAATTTGTTTTCAATAATAAAGGAACAAATGGAGTCATATTTTAATTGGGTCAACAGGTAAAATATGAGTAAAATTACTCATTGACAATAGTGCTTTTAGCTTAACTTGTGAGTAATGGTTGCACCCTCAGCTTCGCTGAAGTGTCGAAACCGGGTTTCTCGCGATCGCCCTCAACCGAAAATGGGGCAATTGCGTTAAGAAACCTGGTTTTTGTGTCCTAGACTATGTAATAACTACAGAGTAATGAAATCGCCAGAGGTGAGAATACCGGGGGTAATATTGTTAAGCTTCGCCAACAATTGATTGGTGTCCGTCACCGTGATCAAAGTTTGATTGTTGCTGGAAGTAATACTGAGTTGATTAAAACTCAAACCAGAATTCAAACCAATTAAATCCTCACCCCTGCGGAAATCATTAATGATGTCGCTACCCAAACTTTGATTTAGGAAAAACACATCATTTCCCGAACCTCCCGTCAAAGTATCGTCCCCAATATCCCCGGAAAGGAAATCGGCACCGCTGCCACCGCTGAGAATATCATTACCTTTGCCTCCGTACAGGGTATCGTTACCGATGTCGCCACAGAGCACATCGTTTTCATTGCCACCCAACAGCAAGTCGTTGCCCTCACCGCCATCGAGACTGTCGTTTTCTTTGCCTCCGTACAGGGTATCGTTACCGATGTCGCCAAAAATCAGGTCTGTACCTTCATTGCCAAAGGCAATATCGTTACCATTTCCAGCATTAATTGTGTCATTTCCTAAGTTGCCTAAAATGTAGTCGTCTCCATCTTCACCCAGCAAGATATCGTCATCTTTACCGCCGAAAATGCTGTCGTTACCAACGCCGCCGGCAACTGTATCATTGCCGATATCTCCCCTCAACAAGTCGTCGCCCTCACCACCGACAACAGTGTCATTATCCTTGCCAGCGTAGATGGTATCGTTGCCAGCGCCGCCAGGGATGAAATCGCTGCCTTCATTGCCGAAGATTGAGTCGTTATCCGCAGCGCCGTCAATGTTGTCATTGCCGCCCATGCCGTAGAGAGTATCGTTGCCGGCTTGTCCGTTAATTGACTCGTTGAGGACACCGCCCATGATGAAATCGGTAGTGTCGCCGCCGTTGATAGTTTGTTGGACGGGGTTGGGGGTGATGGTGGCAGGATCTAGTTGCGGAGGGTTGAGGCTATCGAGTAGGCAATCATCTAATACCGGAGTAGGAGTCGGAGTTGGTGTCGGTTCGGGCGTGGGAGTTGGCGCCGGAGTCGGTGTGGGAGTTGGAGTCGGCGCGGGTGTGGGTGTCGGAGTTGGAGTAGGAGTCGGCGTGGGAGTGGGAGTAGGAGTCGGAGTTGGAGTCGGAGTTGGAGTCGGAGTTGGAGTCGGCGCGGGTGTGGGAGTTGGAGTCGGAGTTGGAGTCGGTGTGACTGGAGGGTTAAATTCATAAGCGCCAATATCAACGATCGCACTTCCGTTATTATCACCATCTTGAGGGCGACTCACACCGCGCTGATCCGCAGCCGGCGCGCCCGCACCAGTACCGGTATCAATTGCCGGACTTCCTGTTAGCAGCGGCAGCACGAAAGCGCCGTTAATATTTTCCAAAGGGCCGAGTAAGGGGTCTGCGATCTTCACATTTGCCGTAACATTATTGTCGTTAGGATCGCCCGTCGTGAGTTTATTAGGAAATTGCAGATTATTTCCCCCGTCGATTAATTCCCGCCCGGTTTGCTGCTTAATCTTAAAACGATTACCCGCCGTGTTGCTATCAAAAATAGAATTCTTGACAGTAATTGGCTGATTACCAAAATTAGCAATACCTCCCGAATATTCCCCAGCGGTATTTTTAGCAAAAGTTGAATTGACGATGTTAGTCGAAAAGGAATCTCTGTTATTGACAATCATTCCTCCACCATTCTTAGCAGCGTTGTTGCCGGAAAATGTACTGTTAACTACGCTGATGTTTCCATTTTCACCCAACCACAAGCCGCCGCCGCTATCATCGGCTGTGTTGTTGGCAAAGGTGCAGTTTGTCACTGTCAAATCGGCATTGCCGTGGCGGACGCCGCCGCCGGAGCCTCCCGACCCCGCTGCATTTTTGACAGCTTTGTTGTTAATAAAAGTGCTATTTTCCAACACCACTTTATCTTGCAAATAACCAAACAAAAAGGCTGCGCCTCCTTCTCCGGAGCTGATATTGCCATCAAAAACGCTGTTGCGGATGACAATACTTCCGGCAACAGGGCCAGGGGTTGCATTGGGGCCCGAAGCATTAGCGCCATCGACGAAAACTGCCCCGCCAACGCCTTGGTCTGTCACGTTGCCGGTGAATTTAGAGTTTTCGATCGTCATGCTGCCCAACAGGTTATTAACAGCTCCGCCGTTGCTGCCTTTGTTGTTGGTAAACTCGCTATCTCTGATCGTGAGGGAACCACCGCTTTTAGTTGCGATCGCGCCGCCACCACGTTCGGTATTGGTAGCTAAAGAACCATCATTGCCACTAAACTTGCTGTTAATTACAGTCAGGGTGCTGCGGAAACCCGTGTAAATGCCGCCACCAAAACCGGCAACATTATTATTGACTTGGCAATTTTCTAAAGTTAAAGTGCTGCTACCTCCTGTTTGAATGCCACCACCTGCGCTAGTTGCCTCACTATTCGGATCGGTTCCAGAAACTTTGCCGTTGGCAACAATCAGGTTTTTTAGAGTAACGTTGGTTGAACCTTCTGTGCGGATTACCCGCGAAGTATTGTTGCCACTGATGGTTAAATTGGCTGCACCAACTGCATCAATTGTCAAGTTTTTGTTGATGACAAGTTGACCGGAAGTTAGAGTAATTGTTTGGCTGGCAAGTGTGGAGGCAAATTGAATGGTATCGCCGGCAACAGCAGTGGCGATCGCATCTCTCAAGGAACCTGGCCCGCTATCATTATTGTTGGTAACGGTAATAGTCTTTAAAGTCCCTTGATAATCCGCCATTGCCTCTGGAGTCAAGGCTAGCGGTGCTTCAATATCACCCTTGGCAAACTCCAAATTCCAGTTACCACCGCGGCCAGTGCGATCGCTAGATGCCGCAATATCAGCCCCGGTTAACTCGCCCAGGCGATCGACAAAATCGCTTCCCGAACCCGCCGCAACATCGCAACCATAAAGCACAATATCTGCTTGGTCGCTTAGCGCATTTCGCCACCCTTGCAACTGGCTTTCATATTGTGATAAATTATCCGAAGTCAGCGTTGCAGAACCTAGCTGCAAGCTGCCCGAATTGCCGTGAGAAAAAACGTGAACTTGGTCTACAGTTTCCCCCGCCGCAGAAATTGTTTGCAGTTTCGCAGTAATTTGCTCGACTCCGTTACCATTTTTATCTAAAATGATGATCTCTGCACCGGGAAGCACGCCACCCGCAAGAGTTTGATAGTCATCTAAGTCGGGATCAATGAAGACAATAGATTTAGAACCAGCATTGAGGAGAACAGATTGTGAATCGATGTTAGTGGCAAAAGTTGAACTCATTTCGCATACCCATGAGAATGTTTACTATTTGCTGGTAGATTCACCTTGAAAGCAGAAGGCTAGAGATGCAGAAGGCAGTAGGCAGGATTAAAACCTCGGTGATAGATAGGGGAGATTAAAATTTAGGCAAAAACTTGAATTTTATCCCTAAGTGAAATCCGAGACTTGTCTCCCTAATCAGCTTAAGCTGTGTGAAAATTGCGATTTTTTTAGCAATTAACAGCATAAAATGTAATGTAAATAGTCCGGCACGGGGAACCTCTCTATGTAGATTTGCCATGCACACCCTTAGCGAGATAAGTAGTCCATCAAACCATTTGAAAGCCTAAGTCAGGTAAAATTCATAAAAAATTTTCTGGGGTTCCGAATTCCTGAGAATCTCTCTAGCTATTACCTGATACATTCACATTAGGGAAAACCAGGAAAATTGCCCCTAAAAAAATGATTAATTTAACTTTTTTTATCGCTGGCAAAAAGTTCCCCAAAATCGGAAAGTTAGTGGTTGAGAAAGCTGGATTTATTCGGGCGCTGCGTAGGGCTAGCCAGCTCAGGATTGCAATAGACGGATGTGCCTCATTCTAGGTGTGGGCGATCGGGAGCATCTCATATTTGTAAAAATACTTCTTCTGGCTCCTTCCTTCTTCGGGCTCCTTCCTTCTTCCTCTTTCCTTCTTCCTCTTTCCTTCTGCCTCCTGCCTCCTGCCTCCTGCCTCAAAACTCCAATTTCTAGCGGAGGGCTGCAAAGGTGAGATGCTCCCGGGCGATCGGCAATAAACAAGATTTATTACCCATCGCTGGCTGTTGAAAAGAATCAGATCGATCGCTCCTCTGCGTTGGCGTAGCCCCCCTAGGGCAGGGCTGTTTCATTCTCAAGAAAACGATGATTTTGACTCTTGTAGTGCTAAGAGTGCCTACCCTCCCCATCCACGATTTGCTCATGTTTCAGAGATTGGGGCAGCCACGGGGGGCTGCCCCTACAAGAGAATGAAACAGCCCTGCGTAGGGGCGGGCGGCTTATGGCCCACCCTAGCCCAGGCCGTTAGATTGTTACCTGAGTGAAATCGCTAGCGGTGAGGATACCTGGCGTAATATTGTTAAGCTTCGCTAACAATTGATTGGTGTCCGTCACAGTAATCAAAGTTTGATTGTTGCTGGAAGTAATACTGAGTTGATTAAAACTCAAACCAGGATTCAACCCTATTAAATCCTCTCCCTTGCGGAAATCATTAATGATTTCGATACCCAAACTTTGATTGAGGAAAAACACATCATTTCCCGAACCTCCCGTCAAAGTATCGTCCCCAACATCCCCGGAAAGGAAATCGGAACCAGCACCGCCGCTGAGGATATCATTACCCTTACCGCCGTAAAGCGTATCGTTATCGGTGTCACCGAAGAGCACATCGTTTTCATTGCCGCCGAACAGCAAGTCGTTGCCCTCACCGCCATCGAGACTGTCGTTTTCTTTGCCTCCGTAAAGCGTGTCATTTCCCAATAAGCCAAAAATCAGGTCTGCACCTTCATTGCCAAAGGCAATATCGTTGCCGTTTCCAGCATTAATTGTGTCATTTCCTAAGTTGCCTAAAATGTAGTCGTCTCCATCTTCACCGAGTAAGATATCGTCATCTTTGCCGCCAAAAAGCGTGTCGTTGCCACCGCCGCCGGCAACAGTATCATTGGCGAGATCTCCCCTTAAAAAGTCGTCGCCATCTCCGCCAACCACAGTGTCATTATCTTTGCCGCCGTACATGGTGTCGTTGCCAGTGCCGCCAGAGATGAAATCGCTGCCTTC
Organism: Microcoleus sp. S13_C3; assembly: GCF_036700905.1. Classification (NCBI taxonomy): domain Bacteria; kingdom Bacillati; phylum Cyanobacteriota; class Cyanophyceae; order Oscillatoriales; family Microcoleaceae; genus Microcoleus; species Microcoleus sp. S13_C3. Next base: position 23,745 of record NZ_JAUBPT010000033.1, read on the forward strand.
ATTGCCGAAGATTGAGTCGTTATCTGCACCGCCGTCAATGTTGTCATTGCCGCCCATGCCGTAGAGAGTATCGTTGCCGACAAGTCCGTTAATTGAGTCGTTGATGCCGCCGCCCATGATGAAATCGGAACCTTCACCGCCGTTGAGAGTTTGTTGGACGGGGTTGGGGGTGATGGTGGCAGGATCTAGTTGGGGGGGGTTGAGCTCATCAAGCAGGGAACCATCCGAAGCCGGAGTAGGAGTCGGCGCGGGCGTCGGAGTTGGCGCGGGCGTCGGTGTGGGAGTAGGAGTCGGCGCGGGCGTCGGAGTTGGCGCGGGCGTCGGAGTGGGAGTGGGAGTTGGCGCGGGCGTCGGAGTTGACGCCGGAGTTGGAGTTGGCGCGGGCGTCGGAGTTGGAGTTGGCGCGGGCGTGGGTGTGGGAGTCTCAGTTGGAATCGGTGTGGGAGTTGGAGTCGGCGCGGGCGTCGGAGTTGGCGCCGGAGTCGGTGTGGGCGTCGGAGTTGGCGCGGGCGTTGGAGTTGGCGCGGGCGTCGGAGTTGGCGCCGGAGTTGGCGCGGGCGTCGGAGTTGGCGCCGGAGTCGGTGTGGGAGTCGGAGTCGGCGCGGGCGTCGGAGTTGGCGCCGGAGTCGGTGTGGGAGTCGGAGTCGGCGCGGGCGTCGGTGTGGGAGTAGGAGTCGGTGTGGGAGTAGGAGTCGGCGCGGGCGTCGGTGTGGGAGTAGGAGTCGGTGTGGGAGTAGGAGTCGGCGCGGGCGTCGGAGTCGGCACTGGGACGACACTACCTCCCAATTCAAAAGAGCCGCTGTCCACGATCGCACCTGGAATGCTGTCGCCATCTTGAGGGCGAGTCACGCCGCGCTGATCCGTAGCGGGTGCGCCGGTGGCAATCCCTTTATCAATTGCCGGACTTCCTATCAGCAACGGCCTGACTAAAGCGCCGTTGAGGTTTTGCAAAGGGCCAAGTAAGGGGTCTGCGATCGTAATACTTGCCGTCGCATTGACATCACTTCCGTCATTGGGGTTTTTGGCCGGCCACTGAAAATTCCCTCCTTGATCGCTATATTGGGCGGTGACGTGTTGCTGAATGCCCCAAGGGTTTCCTCCGTTAGCCGCTGTATTGTTGGAAAGAATCGTGTTTTTGAGGGTGACATTATTGGCAGCGGCGAAGATACCTCCACCAACCCAGCCTGCAGAATTATCGGCGATCGTCGTGTTGAGAATGGTTGTGGGTGCACCAAGAGTCATTGCACCGCCGAGTTTGTTGAAATCACCAGCAGCAAACGCCGTGGAGTTGCCAGAAAACGTACTGTTAGTAATCGTAGTAGGGGCATTTCGCATCCACAGGCCGCCACCTTGATTATTGGCTTTGTTGCCAGCAAAGGTGGTGTTGGTAATGGTCAATCCCTGGTTGGTGCTGTCGCTCAAAATCGTTACCCCACCACCGTTTCCACCATTTCCACCGTTGGGTAGCGCCAGAATTTCGTTATTTTGGAAGGTGCTCTTTTCCAAAATAACCTTGTCTTGGCTGCCGGTGAACAGATAAGCTGCGCCTCCTTCACCTCGACCTTTATTGTCTTGAAATACGCTATTGGTAATCTTAATTGTGCCGGAAGCTTCGCTCGGATTGCTGGCTCGATCGGTATAAAGTGCGCCGCCGAAACCCCTTAAGAAAGAATTGGGCTGCCCTGTGGCGAAAGTGGCTGCTGTGGTGTCGTTGCCGATGAATCGGGAGTTGTCAATTGTCAGCTTACCTTGAAGGCTGTTAATCGCCCCGCCGTTAATTCCTTTGTTGTTGGTGAAGTCGCTGTTGGTGACTGTAAAAGTTTTGAAACTCAAAAAGCCGATCGCACCTGCACCGCGTTCATCGTTAGCTGCGGTGGCTACGTTGCCGTTGAATTTACTGTTGGTAACAGTCAGGGTATTGTTGAAATTACCGAAAATTGCGCCACCGCCTTTATCGGCGACGTTGTTGTTGAACTGAACATTGTCTACTGTGAGGTTTACTTCGTCGGTTGTGCCGATCGCGCCTCCTCGATCCGTAGTTTTGCCGTTAGTAATAATGAGGTTTTTGACCACAAAATTAGTAGCAGTCGCAACGTTGGCGTTGACAAAAAACGCGCGGGATGCGTTGTTGCCACTGATAGTTAAACCCGCTGCTGCTGCGCCGTCAATCGTGATGTTTTTGCCAACGGGAATATCGAGTTGACCGCTGGTGAGGGTAATGGTTTGGCTGGCTAAACCTGGAGCGAAGGTAATGATATCGCCGGCAACAGCGGTGGCGATCGCAGCCCTTAATGAACCCGGCCCGCTATCGCTATTGTTGGCTACTACGATCGTAGCTAAATCACCTTGGTAACTTGCCATAGCCTCTGGCTGCAAGGCTAAGGGAGATTCAATTTGACCCCTAGCAAATTCTAAATTCCAGTCGCCGCTACGGCCGGTTATGTTGGTGGATGCCGCAACGTCAGCCCCGGTTAATTGACTGAATCTATCGACGAAATTAGTACCTGTACCGCTTGCTACATCGCAGCCGTACAGCATGATGTCTGCTTGTGGGGCTAGTGAAGTTTGCCACTTTTCCAACTGGCTTTTGTATTGCTCTATGTTATCTGAGCCCAGAGAGGTATTGCCTAATTGTAGGCTGCCTGAACTGCCGTGAGAAATAATGTGAACCGAGTCGATCGCCCCATTAGTAGAGGCGTATTTTTCCATCTCGGATGTGATTTGTGCGATGCCGTTTTTGGTGCGATCGAGTATTACTACCTGCTGTCCCGGCAGCACTCCCGCTGCAATTGACTCGTAATCTTTAACGCCGGAGTCAATGAAGACTAAGCAGCGAGGTGGCATTTTTTCAAAAGCAGATTGTGAGTTAACTTGAGCGAATGTAGAACTCATATTGGAGACTCCATTAAGGGCATTATTAGTAGATACACCCCGGAGTTATCTCATCAGGCTTCTTTCATTCTATCTTAACATCCAATTGGGAAATGGGGTCATTTTAAAAAAAATTTTTATTGAGTTATTTTGCTCGACATTTGCATTTACCCTTTTGACTAAAATGGAAACTTGAGCCTCTATCTATGGGAATAGATCGCAATATTAATCGGGAATCTTGAAATCAATCTAGGTTCTCTTATCCAATTTTTTTTGACCACGAATTTCAAAGGTGGTATCAAGCCCCCGAATTTATCCGTGGAATCAATCCAAAATCGAAAATCGAAAATCCTCAAGAAAGAGCATTTATCTCGCGCAAGTCAATCGAAAATCTAAAATCGAAAATCTAAAATCGATTGACCTTATTTTGCTAATAGTAGGCTGAGTTGAGGGATGCGGAAATAGTGGAGGTAATTCACCCCCGAATAACTCCTCTTATATTTAGTAGTTTTTATTTGAGTGTGAGATTTTACGTAGAGGCACAATGCACTAGAGTTTCCCTAGCTGTATTTCATCCAAGGGAAAACTGAATTATGTAGATATTGAAGAATTCTATATGGTTTGAATTTGCTAGGTTTGCGATACACCCAAATACTGATTACCAGGATGTTTGGTCGCATTTACTAACAGTCAAAACTGTCTAATATTAAGTGGAACCCATCGCGGGAAATCAATTGACTTATGGGGGGCTACCGACACTGTGAGGACTGCCATCCTCACTGCAAACGTGATTCAAATTATTCAGCGGGAGTTGATATGATTGCTGATTGAGTCAGCTCAAATCGTTGATTGCGATCGCGCCTCCCTCCCTAATTACAATCGTATTCGGGTTCAGTCGCCCTCGGTACGTTTCATACCCTGCATTAAGCTGTTCGGCATTTAAAGGACTTGCGTAAGGTGCGTCAGCATCTAAGGTTTTCCGTTTCAGCGTAAGGGTTCGCGAATGACGCACCCTACTAGCCTCGTTACTGGTTTAAATGCTCCACAGCTTAAATTACTCTCCTTAATTAGCAAACAGTCGATCGCGCCCACCGCCGTTGCTGAGTGTATCATATCAAATCCGTTAGCATCGCCATAGTAAATTCGAGTTCACTGTTCACTGTTCACTGTTCACTGTTCACTGTCAACCGTCAACCGTCAACATCATGTATGAGTGTAACCGGAAATGATATCACTATCTCGATCGGCATAACACCCACCAACTCCCCTGTTTTTACTCAGGGAACTGTGCGATTTTGGCAATTGACTTTTGTATGGTTCCAGGTAATCTGAACTGAGGATAACAAAGCCTAATTGCAGTTGGTTCGAGCTGCCCTCAGAAGTTGTGCGAACTTTGTCAATCTCTCTAAGGATAGAGGCAGATTTTTGAAGTGCCGAGGTAATTTTCTCGATGCAGTCAGATTCCCCAGCCACAATTCTGGAAACAAAATATCCACCTTGAGTGATGCTGGAGTCCTTGAATACAAAGCTTTTGGATGGGGAATTTGCGTATTCCAAGGCGGGAGTCGTTTCCCTTAAAGAAGTGAACATATTCCGTCCTCCAAAAGTGTGTTTAGCGGTAGATACAGCCTTGGAGTCAGAGCTTCTGAAACTGCCAGCGACCTTATTTATTTCGCTCATTCTTATTTCACCTATCTATCAGTTTGCCCTATTTCTGCTGCACTGCCATCCGCGATCGCACGGAATTTATATTCTGCGTGTTTTCCCTTACTTCCGGCAAACGCGCCATTACCGATCGATCCGGTATCCTGTCCGCGATCCCACTTTCAAACAAGAATCCAACTGTAATATCATGTCCGAGCGATTAACCATAATATCCCGGTCGGGGCGGGTTTTTGAGATTGTCAATTATTGGCAGGTATTGTTCGTGAACCCGCCCCTACAACAATCGCGGTCGCACACCGGACATGATATAAGCCCGTGCTTCAAACCTCGATAGTCTTCAGTCATTCCCCCATCTACAATCTAAAATCTAAAAGGGTATGACAGTTAGTTGATTGGCCTCGCAACTGTACCGATCAAGATTCTGTGGAAGATGGGGGTTTTTTCCCTGCATTGCGAATATTAATAATCTTGTTGAGGGCCTCAAACCAAAAACCAGCCCCCATAGAAATAGCTACACCGCTCAATATCCAACCCAACAATTTTTCCATCACAGCCGGCCACAATTTCCCCTGCTTATCTTGTTTTAACCTATTCTGTTCGCTCCATCCCAAAGGCAGAGGTACATTATTATCCAAAGCTCGATCGACATCTTCTTGAACTTTTTTCAGACTGGTTAAATTATTTGATTTAGTCCTAGCATTGTTGACCACCACCTGCTCAGCGTACAAATTAACAGTCGATCGCAACATCGAATCCTTCGACAACCGATTAATAATATGAATGGTATCAGCATTAGCAGCGACAGCGATCGCAGTTCCGAGCAAAATCGCCACCCCTCTAGCATTCCGCTTGTAAACACCAGAAGCACGCTCCATCGATTGGTCAAACCAAATTTCAATTTCTTTCTGAAACCGCTGCAACTGCTCTTGAGTATCTCCGCCGCCTTTTTCAGCGCGCTGCGCTAAAATATAAAGGCTGCGTTTCAAAGATTCTGGCATACTGTCCAAAGTTTCTTGAATTTGTTGATAAATCGGACTCTCCTCTTTGAGTTCCATAATTTCTGCTGCCGACTCTTGACTTTTTTTAACAGTATTTAACAGATTGCTGAAACTAGGTTGTAGTTGCCCTAGCAGCGCCAGCCGCTCATTTCTGCTGTCAAAACGAGCCTTCACAAATGCCATCTGCCTCTGAAATTCTCTCCCTCCCAGCTCGGTTTCTGGTAGATAAACCTGAGAATCCTTAATATAAAATCCTAGCTTTTCAGACATCCGATTTAAGCTGTTGTTCAAACTTGCTAAATTGTTTTGATAATCTTCAACCACTCGATTGAACTCCGCAGTCAACCACCTAAATTCTTGCTTAATAATCGGTTTAGTAGCATCCGGCAAACTCAGATTTTCTCCAATTTGTTGAATTTGGGCTAATTGTAAATCTTTAAATCTTTCCAATCTGGTTTTAGAGATAGAGCTGAGCAAACTAGAAACCTTTAAAGTCTCCAAAAGGCTAGCCGAAAAACACTCGGCTGGAATATAAGAAGGCCCACTGGATTTATTGCCGAAAACATTTTTAGTACCCGTAACTCCGTGGTAAAAATCCCCCATGCGGTGCGTAACAGAGCGGAATCCCTCTGATAACAGCCCTTTCGCTCCCTGATTCAAATCCTTGATAATCGGATTGGCGTAAATCGAATGGGCTAACTGTCCGACTCGCTTAAATTGCAGGGGATCTTTCGCACCTTCGCTGCCACCAGAAATCAGCACTTCGATCGACTTCTTTAAATGTTCCGCCCGCCACTGCCAAACAGTAGCAATCAGTTCCTGAATTTCCGAAGCTAGCAAGCTTAAAGTCAGGTAGATAAATACTAAGCCAATGATAATATCTATAATTACAGGCAAGTTCATGGTATTTTCCTAGTTGCAAATAACTGCTGTCTAAGTTTACCTTCAGTTTGGGACGCTCAAAACTCTCTTAACTTATGTCAGAAATCTTTCCATTCCTGGGCCGCAAACCGAAAAATCGCTGGAATGACAGCTTTACAGACAAAGTGTGGATGCTGGCTTTTCTGTTGGCTGCAGTGCTGATTTTCGGGCTGAATCTGGGCGGCGTGGCTTTGCGGGATTGGGATGAAGGCATTGCAGCGCAGGTAAGTCGCGAAATTTGGCGCGGCAACTTAAATTGGCTGTATCCGACGATCGACTCTATGCCCTATTTCAACAAACCACCGTTGGTACACTGGCTAATCGGGCTGTGTTTTGCTGTCGGCGGTGTCAGCGAATTGACGGCGAGGTTGGTACCGGCGATGCTGACGGCGGCTTCAGTGCCCTTGCTTTACGCCATTGGCAGGGAGTTGTTTCCTCTGCGTTCGAGATCCATTTTTTCTGCCCTCGTGTATCTGACGCTGTTACCGGTGGTGCGGCATGGACGTTTGGCGATGTTGGATGGGGCGGTTTTGTGTTTTTTGCTGGCGGCGATGTGGTGTTTGCTTCGATCGCGCCGCGACTTGCGCTACGCTTTGGGGGCGGGGATTGGGTTCGGACTCATTTGCCTGACTAAGGGCGTGATGTTGGGGCTGCTGTTGGCTGCTGTTGGCTGTATTTTTTTGGTTTGGGATACTCCGCGACTCCTCACTTCTGGGTATCTTTGGGGCGGATTGGCGATCGGAACATTGCCAGTAGCTGCTTGGTATTTTGCCCAATGGCTGCACTACGGCCAATATTTCATCCACACTAATTTAATTAACGAATCTTTCCGGCGAATTTCGGAACCTGTCAGCAGTCACAGAGGCCCGCCTTGGTATTATCTTTTAGAAATTTTTAAATTAGCTTGGCCGTGGCAGTTATTTTGGCTACAAGGGCTGCGTCTGAGTTGGGAAAATCGCAGTTTTGCCGGGCCAAAATTAGTATTGGTTTGGACTGGAGTATATCTGCTGGCTATTTCTGTGATGACTACTAAATTGCCGTGGTATGTTTTGCCAATTTATCCAGCTTTTGCTCTTGCCGTTGGCAGTTATCTCGCTGAAGTTTGGGAGCAACTGTGGCTGCCGCCAGAGCCGATCAAACACGAAGCAGAAGAACGTTTTGATGCTATTTCTTTGTTGCCTCATCCCGCGATTTTGGCAGTGCTGGCTGTAGTTGGTTTTGTCGGCTGCATTTACTTCAGTGGCTGGGTACGGATCGGGGGACAAATTGCGCCTCCAGAGCGAGATTTGCAGTTAATGCTGATGTTTGTAGCTTTGACAATGACAATGGCGGCTGTGTTGCTGCACCGCAAAGATCGGCAGTTTATATTAGTTTTAATTTGGGGAACTTACCTGACGCTGTTGGTATTGGTGGCTTCAGATAACTGGGTTTGGGAACTGGCAGAGGATTATCCTGTTAAGCCGATCGCCGAAATTGTCCGCACAGGAACTCCGGCCGGTCAACAGGTGTTTACTTCTCACCGCTTGGGCCGTCCATCGCTGAATTTTTACAGTCAACGCCAAGTTATTGTTGCCGACGCACCTACGCTCAAACAGAAATGGCAAACTCTTCCTCAACCTTATTTTCTGTTAGAAAAACCTGTTTTAAAACATTTAGGTTTGCAGAATGCTGAAATTGTCAAAACAGCCGACGATTGGGTTGTGGTAACTCGAAAATAAGCGTGTTTCCGCAAATTACCGTAGGGGCGGGTTCACCAACCATTTATGTCAGAAACCAACAATATAATAAACCCGCCCCCACCCAACGACAAATCTCGAAAATAAGCGTGTTTCCGCAAATTACCGTAGGGGCGGGTTCACCAACCATTTATGTCAGAAACCAACAATATA
>NZ_JAUBPT010000033.1:32188-34174 GCF_036700905.1 Microcoleus sp. S13_C3
ATAAACCCGCCCCCACCCAACGACAAATCTCGAAAATAAGCGTGTTTCCCCAAATTACCGTAGGGGCGGGCTCACCAACCATAATCGCCTCAGACCAAAAATCTCGAAAACCCGCCCCCACCCAACGACAAATCCGAATCTACATTTTTGGGATGCAATCGCATATCAGATAAATCTAGGCGATCGGCTGTGTGCGGACGAGTTTACCAACTATCTATACGAGAAACCAACAATCTCAAAAACCCCCTACACAAACTCAACCTTAAAAAGCTTACCCAAAAATGTTACACTAAACAAAAGTCTCAGTTAAATGCTCTCTAATAGAACTATGCAACTTACTGAACAACGATACTACTCGATCGAGGAATATCTAGCACTAGAAGAAGCTGCTGACTACAAAAGCGAATACATTGACGGTGAAATATTTCCTATGGCCGGTGGCTCTACCAATCACAATCAAATAGCTGGCAATTTCTATGCCGAACTAAATTTTGCGTTCAAAAAACAAGACTATCGAGTTTTCATGAGCGATGTCCGCTTGTGGATACCCAAGAAGCGCATCTATACTTATCCCGATGTGATGGTAGTATGTGGGGAGCCGGAGTATTATAATAACCGCACCGATACGATTACCAATTCCAGGGTAATTATTGAGGTTTTGTCATATTCAACTAAAGGATACGATCGCAGCAAAAAGTTTGAGGGATACCGCACGATTCCCACTCTTGAAGAATACTTATTGATCGACCAAAACCGGAGATATATCGAACATTTTTCTAAGACGGATGATAAGCGATGGTCGTTTGCTGAGTACAATGAATCGGATGAGACGATCGCGCTTGCTTCAGTATCCTTTGAAATTGCTGTGGCAGATATCTATAATAAAGTGAATTTTGAACAAGTAGATCAAGAAATTGCCCCTGAAAAATGATTGTAGGGGCGGGCTCACCAACCATCTGTGCCACTAATTAAGAAAATAAATAAACCCGCCCTGCCCGACAATAAATCTCGATCGCCCGCAATGATTGTAGGGGCGGGTTCACCAACCATTTTTGCCACTAATTGAGAAAATAAATAAACCCGCCCTGCCCAACGACAAATCCGAATCAATATTCTTTGCATTCGATCGCACATCAGGTTAATCTAGGTTATTGGTTGGGTGGGGGCGGGTTTATCTAGATTGTCTGCTGGTATTAAATATTATTCGTAAAACCCGCCCCTACCGCCTGTGTTTTTGGGAAAAAGATTATGAAATACGATCGCAACAAACACCACCGCCACTCAATTCGCCTGCCTGGATATGATTATAGGACTCCCGGTGCGTATTTTATCACTATTTGCAGTTGGCAGCGTGAATGTTTATTCGGCGAAGTCATTGCTAATACAATGCAATTGAGTCCCTATGGTAAAACAGTTTTATTCAATTGGAGCATTCTTCCCAAACGTTATCAAAATGTGGCATTAGATAATTTTATTGTGATGCCAAATCACGTCCACGGGATTATTGTTTTGAAAGACAGCCCAGAAATAAATTATACAGAATCGGATAAATTGGCGCTGAGAAAATCAAAAATCCATCCTTTATCGGAAATTGTGCGGGGTATGAAAACATCTTCAGCGCGGCGAATTAACCAAATGCGATATTTGACTGGCGTATCAGTTTGGCAACGAGGTTATTACGAACATATCATCCGCAATGAAGAATCATTAGTTGCTATCCGGGAATACATCATTAATAATCCTTTGTCGTGGGCAAAAGATGAATTATATCCTCATAATTCAGTCAAAATTAATGAATCTAGCACACTGTCGATCGAATGTAATGGCAAATCTTATCTACAGTCGCTCGTACTATAACATTCTGTCGATAGCCCTCCGGGGCGGGTTTCACCAATAATCTATGTGAAAAACTAACAATCTCAAAAACCCGCCCCCACCCAGCCACAAATCGGCATCTACATTTGTGAAATACGATCGCACATCAGG
>NZ_JAUBPT010000033.1:34274-57796 GCF_036700905.1 Microcoleus sp. S13_C3
TACATTTGTGAAATACGATCGCACATCAGGTTAATCTAGGTTATTGGTTGGGTGGGGGCGGGTTTATCTAGATTGTCGGCTGGTATTAAATATTATTCGTAAAACCCGCCCCTACGATAGCGTGTAGGGGCGGGTTTCACCAACCATCTATGTGAAAAACTAACAATCTCAAAAACCCGCCCCCACCCAACGACAAATCTCGGAAATAAGCGTGTTTCCCCAAATTACCGTAGGGGCGGGTTTCACCAACCATTTATGTCAGAAACCAACAATATAATAAACCCGCCCCCACCCAACGACTGAGAATAGGAACTAAACTTGGATTAACGCTATAAGCTGTTGCGGCAAATAAACATTGTGTGTCAAAAATCAATCAAAGAATGAGTGGGGCGTTGCTCCCATCAGCGCCCGAATATGCAATGTTTATTTGCCCAACAGCTTACACCCTGAAGCTGTTACTCCAACCGTGTAGATGCCTTAATGTCCATTTCGTCGAGAGGTTCTTCGATCGCATTCCTGAGCCAATTCTGGTCAAATCCCTTAACTGCATGTGCCTTAATTTCAATTGTAATTGACATATTATCTGCTTTGTCAGATAGTGTTGGCAGTATTTGAAACAACTCAAAAATTTGGGATTTGTTAGTAATCGCGCTCAAAGTGTAGTGGTGGGCTTTTTGTTTCCCGTCTACTATGTCAACCAAAACAGAACGCATGATGCTGCTCGTTTCCGACTTATATTCAACGGTTTTTTTGTCTTCCCCTGTCGCTTTGGTTGTGGGGCTGACTTCACCCCAAACATCGTCACTGCTGGTATTGCTATCATTTTCCGAGTCAGAAACCAGAATTTGCTGATTTTCGTCTGGTGGTACGATCGCCCGCAGCTTCATTACCAAGCTAGGAGACAACAAATAGCCCGACAAATCTAACTCATCAGCCGGAATTCCCTTAGCAAAGCTGATGAGGGCAGGATTTTCTACATTCGGAGGGCGATCGGCATTGATAGTCAAGCGCGGGACATAACCCAAAACGCCATTGGCGATCGCCTCCAGAATAGCTTTCTTAATCGGATCAACACCCAACAACTTCGGAAAATTGGGGAATCGGAAAAAGTAACCCACCAATTCCTCACCCTTGATAAATTCAGTTTCCGAACTTTCCAAACCCGAAAGCCGCACTAACTTAGTAGGCGTTATCGAATCAAAAACATAATTTTTCAGAGCATCCAATACCCGGTCTTGCAGGTTTTGACTCGTATTAAGCTGAGACTGCAAATCAATCATTTCCAAGCGCAGAGGAGCATTGCTAGTTGTGTCAGGCACCGGTAGCAGAATATCTTCATAGAGACGGCGAATTGCCGCGCTGATTTCATTCGCAGATTCCTGACCTTTGCTAGTCAATTCCTCCGTATCTCCCGCAGTGAACTTGTATTTTTTCTTCTGTTCTAGCAGAGAAGAAATCGCCAACGCTGTCCGCGCCCCCTTTCGCGCCTTCTCCATCTGCACCACCTTCGGAATCACAAAGGCCAAAGCATTTTTGTAATCCCGTTTATCATTACCACGATTTTCCAGCCATGTCAAGGCATCAGCTAATATTAATTCCTGGCTTTTTTCCGCCCAGCTTGGGTCAAGATAGACAACACTAAACTGAGAAACATTATCAGGAATTGCCGCAGAATCTTTCGGCCACAACACGATTTTGCCGCGAGGATTTTGTAAAGCCTTGCTCAAATCTGTACGGATGCGTTCTAACACTTCTTCCCCACTAATATTGCTTTCCTCATCCGCCACTAACTTATTCAGATTCGCTTTAGTTTCAAAGCGATAGCGTTTACCGACATAGTGCAAATAAAGCAACTGTTCTCGCAAGTCACTTAGCGTCGCCGTGATTGTTGTGCGCTCCAATCCAGGGGCGAGACAAGCCGCGATAACATCTTGCTCCAAAATGCCTCGGTCTTCTCCACCTCTGGCACCAAAAGAATACATTAAAATAGCAGAAGTGAGGCGACTTCCTACTTTTAACAGTGCCAAAGCCGGGGAATCTTGACCAATGCGATTATCTACTATTTTGACCTTAGCTTTCCGACCAATTAAGTCAGCATTCAAGACAGAACTGTAAGCTTCTCTTTCTCCGACTTGGGTAAAGAAAGCGCTGCGTGTGGCTTCATTATGGAACGGAATATTAGCGGGAGTAATTAGCCAAGAAGTATCATTTGCCTCTCGCAAACCGTAAACAGTAGAAGCCAGAAATTGTAGTGCGCCCCGCGTGCGCTGGTAACTCGGTAAACTTCCCCAGCGATGATACATTAAATCCAGTAAATCCGGGTGGAAAGGATAGCTAATTTCAATACGTTCTGCTAGTATTTCTACTTGTTGCTGTATTTGCTGTTTTTCCCGATTAGTTTCTGCGTAACTTTCCCGGAATTTGCGGTATAATTCAGCTTGTTGTCGCGCCACTTCTTTGATGATAGCTGGGTCGCCCACATCAGCAAATAAGCGGCGTTGAATGACGCGCATTACTTCATCGCCAGTCACAGGTTCTTTTTTCGCATCAATGCGACTGACTAATTTATCTAAAGTGTTTAATACCCCTTCATTCCCGAAAGCTTCTTGCACGCTAGCTTGTAGAGAATAAACTAAAACTGCGCGGGGCAATTCGCGGACAACTTCAGTAAGCTTCTGAATAAAAGTGAGGATTTGCCGACCAAAATTTGATTCCCCTACCGTTAAAGCCATTGCGCCTTCGACATAGATAATCACCTCATCCATTAGCAGCAAAACTGTTTTGTCAGCAAAGATTTGACGCAGCTTGTCATTACCAGGGGCAATGCGTTGTTTATCTTCTGTTTCCACCAGGGCGTAAGCCTCATAACCGCCAATTTTCCAAGCTAAATAGCCCCAAGGTGTGAGAACAGTTGGGCCGTTTTCAATAGGAATGCCGGTGATATCAATATCTAAACCAATTAAGGTAATCACATTAACTTCGCCTGGGTTGGGTAATGTGTCTAATTGTGGAATTCCTTGCAGTTGGCTTCGGTGTTGGACAAGGTGATATAAACACAGTAAAGCGTGGGTTTTACCGCCGCCGAAGGGTGTACGCAATTGTAATACTCTGTCGCCGGCTTCCCCACACAATCCTTTGACAACACTTTCTAATAGTTTTCTCAATTCTGCTGTCAGATAAGTAGCATTAAAAAAATCACGGGCATCGCGGTAAACTTTGGGGCAGTTTGGGGAATTGCGGACAACTGAACTTAAGCTGGCCGCGTAGGTGGCGTTATCTAGTTTTCCTTCTAAAATATCGGCGTGGGGAGTAACAACTTGTGTCCAAGGTTTGATTTGGTAGGCAGTGTTCATAATTTTTGGTAATAGTTTGTGTTATTTTATCATTGCCAGAAAGGGAGATGTTGTCATCGCGAGGCGGCATTGTCATTATGGGTTATACCAATTTTTTATGAGGCCCCGTAGAATCTGATCCCCCCTAACCCCCCTTAATAAGGGGGGGACAAGAAATTCCTCAAAGTCCCCCTTCTTAAGGGGGATTTAGGGGGATCGAGATATGTGCAACTTCACATTAAATTGGTATTAATACAGTTCATTTAAGCCCGATCCCCCTGATCCCCCCTTCCCAAGGGGGGGACAAGAAATTCCTCAAAGTCCCCCTTCTTAAGGGGGATTTAGGGGGATCTCCGGGCGATACAAACCGTTAACTGAACCGTATTGCATTATGGTAGCCAGAAACCGGGTTTTTTTACCCAAATACTAGCCAAAAACCCTCAATAAAAGTAAAAAACCCGGTTTCTTGAGCTTTAATCAGGAATAAAACTTACTAAAATACCGAGAATTTTAGGAAGGTTTTGCAGATAATATTCGACCGCATCAATACTGATAACTTGTGCTTCTAACTTAAGAAATTTCCAAATATTGCCCGAAGTGACAACCCCATAAATAGTGCCGATATTATTGCCTTCTTGTTCGTTAAATAGTTTTGCTGCTACCATTTCGGCTACACACTGCCCCAAACCGCTATTAATATTTTCTTTCTTGGCTTCTACTAGGGCTACAACGGGCGAACGAATAAACAGTAATTCGGGGTCTTTGCTAATCAGAAAATCGCAAATTCCATTTAAACCTAATTCGGGGGCAATATTAAACTCGGTTCCTGAGAATAAACTAATTTTATCTTGCAGTTGTCTCCTCAATTCTAGTAAAATTGGAGCAATAATTAATTCAGAACGGGCTTTTTCTGTATTCATTGCTAGGGCTAAAGGTACGTTATATTGCAGAGTCTCGGTTAAAATGTTGCTGCATTCTATCTCAGGGGTTTCGGCGAACAAGTTAAGTCGTTCTGATGTTATTAACTTAAAGGTTTTGACGGCTTTATCTAAACTAAATTCACTGTAAGACATGGTTAAAAATTAACTCCCTTTAGTAAATAAGTTTTCTTCTATAAGTCGCTTCCAAGATGCTAGTAAGGTGTCTATTGTTTGCTGTTCCTTGGTACGGTTCGTAGTGTGGCCTTCGATTCCTCCTGCATCTGGTGTTAAAGCACGACCCGCTAAGGCTTGGGCTACTAACTGCAATTGGGTGGTGTCTGGCTGTGCTAAACTCAAAAATTCATAGATGCCTTGTGGTCTATTTTCTGATAGCCACAGCAAGCGGTGCAGGATGTCAATTAAGCTAGGGGCGTTGCCTATGGCTTGGGGTTTGACGTTGAAGGTTTGCTGTTTTTCGGTTTTTTGAATGCCTAAGTCTTCTAATGCGCCGCGTTCTTGATAGTCTTTTAGTTGGATTTGATTTTTGGTTTTTTTGACTAGGGCAAGTTTGCCGTCAGTTAAACCGCTAGCGCCGTCTAATTCGACACCTATACCTCGCGCTAGGGTGTTGGCTTCGTCAAATTCGACAATGGCTTCGCCGTATTCGTAGCGTCCCAGAATGTAATATTGGGTGGGTTTATCGACGGCTGAGACTCCTTTTTGGTCGCATCCTAAGACTGTGCCCAAGATGGTTTCAGCTACTTCTTTTTGTACTTCATCTAGGAAAGAACTGGCATCTAATTCGTCTCCGTTGGGGAGTTCTACGCGGTCAAATTGTGTGTAGGCGCGGAGTCCGGCACCGATGCAAGCTATTACTAAGTCGGCGCCGGTAACTCCTTCTGACATCAGGGTTTTTACTCTGTCGCGCACGATTTCTGATAGCAATGGGCGGACTTCTGTGGCGTAGTCGCCTGTACCCCCTTCAGTTCCCCCTTGGTAAGGGGGGAAGTTAGATAATTCTTGTTCCCTCACCTTAGTAAGGGGAAGGTTAGGGTGGGGTTTTTCCCGTTTTCTGGCAACTAAAAAGATACTAGAAGCGAGAGAGGCCCTAAGACCGCGCAATCCTCCTTGCTGTTCAGTATCAAGCGGCCATGCTTCAGTAATGGTAAATTTAGCCCGCCTGAGAGAATCAATTAATGTTGACCAACCGGCGGTAGTTTTGTGGGCATAAACTACAACCATCATGCCCCCTGGTTTTAGCACTCTGCTGGCTTCACAAAATGCTTTGTGCATCAAGTCTTCATAAGCTTGGGCTGCTTTTTTCTTGTCTCCCCCATGTCGTGAAGGTTCCATAGTGGCTTCGTTTTTTTTGGGGGTAAGTTGACTAGAAAAATGTTCGGGGAAAAGATGTCCAATACTGCGTTTTAGCCATACATAAAAATAGTCTGATAAATCAGAATAGGGAACAGCATCAAAATAAGGAGGATCAGTAATAACTGCATCTAAGCTAGAATCGGGTAAATCTAATTTTTGGCAAGGCTGTCTTCTAGCAATTGCTACATTACTAATTTCTGCCAAGTTTCGCACGTTTTGAATAGTCCAGTCTAAACCGTCAGAATAGTTACCAGAACTCCCTCCAATTGGATTAGTTTCGGGAAAGTCCCAACACATCGGTAGCCTGCCGCTACCAATAGGGCTTTCTATAGTTTCGCGCCCTGTATGGTAAACCCCCAAGTTACTACCTCTATTAGCAACTTTTGTAACCCCAAGGCTGAGATAAGTTGCAACGGCTTTTCTAAATTCCTCCTCATACCCCTGAGACACCATATCCTGATGCGCCAACCTCACCCATTTAACAAACGTCATCAGCGACAGCAATTGACGGGAGGTAAATAACTTTTCAAATGTATCTAAACCATATAGAGGCGCATTAAAAACACCAGACCACACTTTTACAGGTTCATCCGGGGTACTAATTCCTATTTCTTTAACCAAATTTTGTAACCTAGTTTTAATTTCTATTTCATTAGGGATATATTTTTCATAAGCTGTACCACTCAAATAAGTTTTACCTTTCTCTCCTGAAGTATTACAAACAATTGCCATCAATTGATGACTGATTCTACCAGCTTTTCCATGTTCTTGAATATAGGGTTTAGTAGGCACAGTTGTCCCGCAATGACGACAAGTTGAATTACCCCGCGAACTCCCCGCCGCCGGGTCAAAACCTAACCCTTTTTCCGTTGCAGACTCGACAACTTCAAACTCCACCCGCTTCGTTTCGTGATTAGGAATCACCTTAAGTGCAACATACTTTTTAGACTTCTTGCAAAGCCAAGTTTGCCGCACCAAAGGAACATCAGCGCCACAACCAGGGTTAGGACATTTAACAGTGCGCGTCCATAAATATGCAACTGGGGTGAGATTTTGTCCGAGAGTTAACTGCTTAACTTTTGGTGCAAATAACTCTAATTGCTCAGATTCCTGCGGCACAACTTCCCCAACTTTAATATCAGGGTATAAGTCACCAATTTCTCCTCGGACTTTTTCAATCACCCAATTGCCCCATTTTTCCACCTCATCGGCTAATTTTCTGCCGTACTTTTGGGGATAAACTAGCGTACAAAGCTCAATAATATGAGCCACCGGATTGAGTTCAACTGCGTAGGTTTCGCACCCCAAACGCAACGCTTCTAACGGAATAGCCCCGCCGCCAGAAAACATATCTAAAACCTTTGGTGGCGGCACTTGATTTAATGGTGTTTCTGGCGGTAAGTTCAGGCGAAGTTTTTGCGCTTCTAGGATTTGCTTTCTCGCTTTATCAATAGTAGGTTGTCCAGCTTCCCATTTACACAAATCAATCATTGCTTGTTTCAATGCTGTGCGCTTCTGTGGTGTTTCTGGTGCCGCTATTAGGGATGCAAAAACCGCCGCTCTTGCTGCGACTAAAGGCCGTCTCGCCCACCATAAATGTAGGGTGGAAATGTGACCTTTGCGAATCGACTTCTCCCGTGCAGCTTCTACCGAGATTTCTTTGATAGGGATAAAGTCTTCAATTAAGCGGCGGTCATTTGTCATGGTTGGTAGTCTTTTTTGTTTGTCGTGTAAGAATGACGAAACTATCAGTCATTGTCAGGTATAGCAATCGCCCGGATGGTTAGGACGATTTTGAATATAGTCGTGGGGTGGGGGCGGGTTTTTCTCATTTGTCGATGAGTGTCACAGATTCGGGCGAACCCGCCCCTACTGCACTAATCGCCTTGGCGGTTGCTATACAAAGCCACCTCATATTATACACTATTTTTCTGCAACGCTTCAGCAGAAATAATATACCGAGTAACTTGCTTAATTTCTTTAGCATCCGTCGCTAAATTATTAGCAGGATTTTGAATAATTAATAACTGCGGATTTTCAATCTCGCAACCCCAAACAACATACAACCAATAAGAATCTTTTAACTGTTGTGCTTTGCGCCACTCATTTACCGTTAAGGCCACTTCTTGATACAAATTAGCCCTTCCCTTCACCTCAATTCGACGCACCTCGGAAATTCCAGTTTCTGGATTTGTAGGCCCTAAACTGCGAATATCAAACCCACTACCATCGTGATTTTTACTAATATCTTCCGGTTGCCATCCCCGCTGTTTTTCGTAGTCAATCACGTACTGCATGGCAAATGCTTCGACTTCTGGGTCGTTCCGCATCCCCGGACTAGAGACCTCTACAGGTACAGGATACACCAAAGCGGTTCCCAAATAAGCCACTCTGCCCGATCGTACTATTTTGAGATAATCCAATTCTCCCTGCTTATTTTTATAACGTTCTTGCAAATCCCGCACCTTATTTTGAGCCGCATCTCTCGCCACCCGATAAGTTTCATCTCCCGCCGCCACTTTTGCCGCCAATTTCATCTGAGTAGATTGGGATTCTCTAATAGTATTTTCCATCGCTTGTTCTAAGTAATCTTGGCGAATTTGTAATTCTTTACTACAGCGCAATCGTTCCTCATTCATTAACCCTAATTGTACCTTGACTTTCAACCAGTTTTCGGCTTCTTGCTGTTGTTTGGGTGTGGGAAATTGGCAATCAGGAATTGGTACAGGATGGGGTGCTAAATCATGCAAACAATCGGGCGAAGCTAGGGATAATTCCCCTGAAGCCTTTTCAACAACCGCACACAATTTAGCTCTAAGAACTCGATTCTCTCCCTTTTTGCCTTGCCCTTCAACCTGAACATTAAAAAAGTGAATGCGATAAGATTCTTGAGCATCAGCATCGACAAAAACAGCACAATGATGAGCTATTTCCTCATTTAATTGAAGGTCTAAGCGTTCAGCAATCGCCGCAAATAAAGGATGTCCTGGTGAAAGTAAATCGGCATCTTGATGAGACGCGGCTGCTAATTGTTCTTTATAAAACGTGAGTTTGGGATAACTTTTCTCCGGTGTACCCAACCGCCGCACTGCTTCTAAATGATTTGAGCGAAATTCCTCTTTCACATAACTTACCCGCCACAAACCATCAGCCCGCACTTCTAAATTAATCCGCAAGAAATCACAAATTCGCTTAAAGAATTCTTCCACATAACGCGGCATTAACCGCTGTTCTTCCGAGACATAATCTTGAGTTTTAGTGTGTCGAATTTGAGATAGATCGACGTGAGAAGTAGCCAAGGCGACACCCGTTGCTTTTTCTAATTCTTCTAGGCGTTTGGGGTCAAGCCGTTCTAATTGTTCTAAAACTTCATCTTCGGAAACTTTGCTATAAGTAGCTTCTCGCAAAAAATCCTCAAATCTCATGTCATTTAATTGCAGCAATTGACCAATAACATCAAAAACGCGATCGCCCATTGCTTTGCGAATTTCTTCGAGTTTACTTAGCAACTTATCTAAAACGCGACCTTCAACAGTATTGATGGCAACAAAGTTAAAAATATAAACATTTTGGCTTTGGCCAATGCGGTGAATTCGCCCCATGCGCTGCTCTAAACGGTTAGGATTCCAGGGTAAATCATAGTTAATCATCAAGCGACAAAACTGTAAATTTATCCCTTCCCCGGCCGCTTCTGTTGCCAAACAAATCTGCTTATTAAATTGAAAATCTTTCTGGGCGGCTTTTCTGGCCAACACATTCATCCCACCGTGAATTTCACAAGTGCTGTAACCCCACTGTGTGAGATTCTGTTTAAGATACTCTAAAGTATCTCGGTGTTCTGTGAAAATCAGCAGCTTACCGCGTCCGTCTTTTAGTTCTTCAAATTCTGCTCTTTTTACGCACTCTTTGAGTTTATTGAGTTTAGCTTCTGTGCCGATGTCAATGGTTTTTTGAGCTAGTTTAACTAATTTACCCAATTCCTGCAATTCTTCCCGCAGTTGGTCTAACTGTTCAGATACTGTTGACTCGATCGCTAATTCCTCTAATTGCTCCTCTTCGCAATCCTCACTTTCCTGTTCAGAGTCAGGAATTTTGCCTAATGTTAGCAATCGCTGGTGCTGTGCTTCGGGAGAAAGTTGACTAAGTTCTTCTAATAACTCAGCAAACCTGCGTTGTCGTCTTTTGAGGGAACTAAAAATCGCATTTAAACTGCTTGCCAATCGGCGCTGCAAAACAGTCCGCGCCAAAGCAACGGCAGCTTGCTTGCGGCCTTTGGTTTTACCCAAATATTTGTTAATATATTTAGTAACTCGGTCATATAAATCTTTTTCAGCAGGCGACAAGTCAAAGGAGACGGTAATCGGAAAGCGTTCTTTGAAAAGCTTGTGTCCTTCAAAGTCTCTCAATTCTTCTTTGATTCGGCGCAGGAACCAAGGGCAATTGTTCAGCTTTAAAATTTCTGGATTGAGTTGATTAGAAATAAATTGGTCAGCATCTAGCAATCGCAAAAAATTGTGAAACTGATCGACATCGCCTTGGTGGGGAGTAGCGGTGAGGAGAAGCAGGCGATCGCTAATTTTTGATAATTCTTCAGCCAGTTTATACCGACCAGTGCGTCGCAAATCTTCCCCCTGAGTGCGAGCTGAACATTTGTGTGCTTCGTCAATAATCACTAAATCCCAATCAACTTGTAAAATACTGGGGAGGATGTCATCGCGTTTGGCAAAATCAATAGAGGCGATACATTGACGAAACCTATCCCACGGATTTCCTGCTAATTGACCTTTTACTAATACTGAGTTAATGACTTCAAAGGTTTCGGAAAATTTGCTGCGGAGTTCATCTTGCCATTGAATTGTTAAAGGGGCTGGTGCTAAGATTAAAATGCGCTCGATAATGCCCCGTAATTTGAGTTCTTTGAGTAAGAGTCCCGCCATAATAGTTTTGCCTGCCCCTGGGTCATCTGCTAATAGGAATCGCAGGCGAACTTGAGGTAATATGCGTTCGTAGACGGCTTCTAGTTGATGGGGAAGGGGACGCACACCGCTGAGACTAACTGCGAAGTGGGGGTCGTAGGCGAAGGCGGTTTTGATGCGGGCTGATTCGATAAATAGGAAGAAGGAATTGCTGTCAACGGGTGTAGTGATGGCGGGTTGTTGGTTCGCTAAAATTTCTGTGACTTCTGCACCACTCAGCATGGCATCGCCCAATTCGCCGGCACTGGTGCGAACTTGTAACAGCACGGTATCATCGATGGCGGTGACTCTTTCGACGGTGACTGTTCCGGTGAACTGTTCGGGGATGGAAATGCGTTTGCCGATGAGTTGGTCTAGCATAGGTTATAGGATTTGAGATTTGAGACTTGAGATTTTATACCAATTATTAAAAGTTGCAGATATAGCCTTTCTCAGTAACATGAGGTGCTCACGCGGGCATAGGGCATAGGGCATAGGGCATAGGGCATAGGGCATAGGGCATAGGGCATAGGGCATAGGGCATTGGGCATTGGGCATTGGGCATAGGGCATACCTCACCACGCTTGAGAACCGCTATAGCGCGTCTCAATTAGTTTTACAACTAATCATAAGTGTAAAAAGAGAGGAATGAAGCAATCGAAAAGAATGAGATTGCTTGGTTCCTCGCTATGACACTGAGATTTAAATGCAATCGGACAGGATCTAACCGCTAACAATCAACAGACTGCCTTTCTATTTTCAACGCCGTTTCGACTCTTTGATATTCCGCTTCAACCTCTTCTAAAAGCGCGCAGGCCGGATCGGGTAAAGACTGGTTAGCATTTGTGCCGATGCGGCCCATGATTTCGAGTTCCTCGCACAGTTCAAACAAGCGAAAAGCACCGAGAGTACCGCTAATCGACTTCAAAGAGTGAGCCGATCGCCGCAAAGCCAGCGGATCGGCGTTGCACAGAGCCATAGAGATGCCTCGCAGCAGTTCGGGAGCTGTTTCGAGGTAAATCTCGATCGCCTCGTCCAAAGCTTCCACTTCTCGCAGTCCCTCTATAATCTTGGCACTCAGGGAATCGTGCCCCTCTGACAAAGCCCGATCGAGATTTGATGCACCCCACTCGACGACTGCGGGCGAATTGGTAATTGTCTGTTGTGGATTTCCCGCAACAGCCACATTCGATCGCACTTGTAATTCACTCGTTCCTTCGATCTGTTCCGCTGGGGCATCCAAACAAATGATCGGCTGCAGACGATCGAATGCGGAGTTCGATCGAGATTTACACGCCATCAAAGCTCGCACCAACTGATCAATTGCGATCGGCTTGCTCAAATAGTCGTCCATCCCCGCAGCCATACACTCTTCGCGATCGCCCTGCATCGCATTTGCCGTCATCGCCACAATCCAAGGCCTCGTCGATTTTCGATTTTCGATTTTCGATTTTCGATTGTTAGATTCCTCAGTCGATTTTTGATTTTCGATTTTCGATTTTCGATTGTTAGATTCCTCAGTCGATTTTCGATTTTCGATTCGGGATTTTCCATTATTAGATTGCTCATCAGTTGCGGAAACTTCTGATTCTCCCGTGTCATTTTCTAAAGTTAAATCTGCTGAAAATTGCTCCCGGATGCGGCGGGTAGTTTCCAGTCCGTCCATTTCCGGCATTTGCACATCCATCAGCACCACATCGTAAGGCTGGCGGCGCAAAGCTTCGAGCACTTCGATACCGTTTCCCGCCACATCCGCGCGATACCCCATCCGCTGTAAAATTTGCAAAGCCACCTTCTGATTCACCAAATGATCGTCAGCCAACAGAATCCGCAGGGGTAAGTCCTCTGCCAGCACGGGTATGGTTTGCAAGAAAGACCCGGTAGTGCGCTGCCCTTTAAATTCTGTTGTCTGTTCTCCAAAAATATTGATTAAAACATTGTAAAGCTGAGATTGTTTGATGGGTTTATTCAAAAAAGCAGCAAAATCCATCTCCATAGAAGGGGGGTGAATTTCTTGCCTGCCGATCGAAGTTAGCATCACTAACGGCAACTTTTCGCAATCAGGATACCGACGAATTTGCGACGCTAAAGCTAACCCGTCCATTTCCGGCATTTGCATATCCAAAACTGCCAAGTCAAACATTTCTTTAGCAGCCAGCCAATCTAAAGCCAAACTAGCCGAAGCTGAAGCCCTAGCCACCATTCCCCAAGACTGAGCTTGGAGAGTCAAAATTCTGCGGTTGGTAGCATTGTCATCGACAATTAAGACTCGCTTGCCAGCTAATTCTGGTTGAGAATTGCTCAAGTTAAGTGGTAAGGAATTCTTGCAGCCAGAAACGATCGTACTAAAATAAAAAGTAGAGCCAACGGATTTCGTATTTTGGGCGATCGGCTGGTTGCTGAGTACAGATTTGGCATAGCCATATTTTTCGGCAATTTCGCAAGATTCTGCCCATCCCAAATCAATAACTGCCGACGATCTAAAATGGGCAGGAGGATTGCCCGCGACACTACCCATACTTTCCACCCACATCCGGCCGCCCATCATTTCGGCCAAACGCTTGCTAATTGCCAAACCCAATCCGGTACCGCCGTACTGCCGGCTCGTTGAAGAATCAACCTGGCTGAAAGATTTAAATAGCCGATCCATGCGATCGCTCGGAATGCCGATACCGGTATCTTTGACCGCAAAATGTATTTCGTATGCTGGGTTAATTGCTATCGGTTCGCCCGCAATTAATGGCGGTTCTTTAGCCTTAGCCGCCGGCACTGAAATCTTTTTTGCTGTCACCGAAACCACCACTTCTCCAGCGTCGGTAAATTTAACAGCATTACTGAGCAAGTTGATTAAAATTTGCCTCAAGCGGGTGCTATCGCCGATCGCCGTTACCGGTACTGTACGATCGATCAAGTAACCCACTTCGAGTTTTTTTTCTGCCGCCTTAGCAGCTACCAAGTCTAGAGATTCCTCAATGCAAGTGCGGAGGTCAAACGGATGTTCCTCCAAGTCCAATTTGCCCGACTCAATTTTCGAGAAATCTAGAATATCGTTGATCAGCGTCAGCAAGGCATCGCCGCTGCTGCGGATAGTTTCTACAAAATCGCGCTGTTCGCGAGTTAAGGGCGTATCCAGCAGCAAACCGGTCATGCCAATGACTCCATTCATCGGAGTGCGAATTTCGTGGCTCATGGTGGCTAAAAATTCGCTTTTGGCTCTAGTAGCCGCCAGTGCTTGATCGCGAGCTTTTGCCAAATCTACGTCTGTTTGCTGGCGTTCTAGTTCGCTTCCCACCCACTGAGCCATCAGTTTCACCAACTCTCTGTCTACAGCTCGGAACGGTTCTGTCACAGAAGTCGGAGAAAAGAAGCACAGAGTGCCGTAAACTTCACCTCCCACCGTGACGGGAATGCCCATGTAAGCTTCAATGGGGAAAGCTCGATCCTGCGTGTTGAAGGAAAAACCCGAAAATCTCAGCGACTCAAAGTAGATCGGTTCTTTTGCCATTGCCGTAGCGACGCAGAAAGTTTTTTCCAGATCGTAGATTTGGTCTTTGACGATCGACCCGTCGGGACACTCAACAGCCATTATTTGATAGTTGTCGCCTTGAATGCAGGACAAAATTCCCACGGACAGCCCTAAATGCCGACATCCCATTGCCAGCAGTTCTTGGAGGCGCAAATCAAAGGTAGAGAGGTGGTTGAGCGGGTCTGTACGGGGAGCCGAAGTCACTTGGTACAAAGCTTTGATTGCAGCTTCGCTTTCTCGTAGTTCTTGTTCTGTTTGCTTCCGCACGCTGATGTCGCGGGAAATGCCGATAATTTCTTGGACTTCGCCGGTTTGGGGATCGCTGATCGTGCGGCCTGTGGTTTCAAACCAAATGTATTTGCCGTCTTTGCGGCGGATGCGGTAGCTGACGGTGTAAGTAACTGGGAGTGCCAGGACTTTCCAGTGAGCTTTGGCAATGGTTTCTAAATCGTCGGGGTGAAAATAATCCTTGGGGACGCGGCCGATGAGTTCTGAAGGTTCGTATCCCAGCAAAGCCAGGCTGGCGGGCGAGACGTAAACAAACACGCCTTTGGGGTCGTGTCTGGTGATCATGTCGGTTGAATTTTCGGCCATCAACCGATAGCGGTCTTCGCTTTCATTACGTTCGACTTGAGAATTGCCCAATGCTTCTAGCATTCGGTTGATGGCGTCGGCCAAGCTTGCGAGTTCATCTGCTCCGGCCATAGGAACTCTCAAGCTTGGGTCGCCGTTGGCTGCGATGTTGCTGACGCTGGTGCTCAAGGCCGCCAATCTCGCCAAGACTAATTTTTCTAGCAACAGCAGGGTGATGGCGCTAAATATTAAACCTACTGCCAGTATTGATAAGGTAAACAGCTCCAAGGTAGCCTGACCTTGGCCGTAGATGATGCGATCTGTCTCTACTCGCAGCAGCAGCGCTAGGTTGCCGTGGATGTCGCGAATCAGGGCGTATCCTGCGACTAAGCTGTCGCTGAGTGGCTCGACTAAAATTTCTGCTGATTTGAGGTTGGAAATTTTGAGTTTGACATTTTCCAACTCCTGCCTCGATCGAGCCATCGCCTTGGCGCTGTGCCCGGAGTAGTTCGCGGCTCCCACTTTAAAATCTAAACTCGGCAATCTAAAATCCACTGACAGGTGAGTCAGTTCTGAAAGCAAACCGATTTCGCTGCTGTCGAGGTAGCGTCCTAAGATCAGCGTTCCCCGCGACGGGCCTTGGGCGTTGCTGTTGAAGATGGGCTTGGAGGCAATCAGCAGCCTGGCTTCTGGCAGGGTGAGGACGCCTGTTTTGGCGGCGGGGCGATCGCCCTCGACTGTCGATGAGTCTATTAGTGCCTCGGTCAAGTGCTGTTTTAAGCTTTCGGGAATCGGGATTTCGGTTTGGGATTTCAGGTCGAAACCTTTGCTGAAGATCGTCTTACCGTTGGAGTCAAGCAGCACCAATAAGTTTAGTCTCAAGTAAATAAATGTCGAATCGACGAAATTTGACTTGACAAAATTTTCGTTCCGTGTAACGACGAAAGAGTAAGTATCGTCCCACTCGGCGTAATCTTGGGCGCTGGTGTCTAAATTAGACAAGTCATCATCTAATGCGTCCAAAGCCCGTGCGACATCCTGGCGGACGTACTGTGCCTCCAGGTTGTGAAAATCATGCAGCAAAATAGTTGATGCAGTGGCATACAGAACCACAATCAGGCTGATCAGCGCTGCACCGATGATTAATAGTGTTTTTTTTCGGAGTTGCATGGCGTCGCCCTCCTCACGGTGCT
The DNA here is from genome assembly GCF_036700905.1 of Microcoleus sp. S13_C3. Lineage (NCBI taxonomy): Bacteria > Bacillati > Cyanobacteriota > Cyanophyceae > Oscillatoriales > Microcoleaceae > Microcoleus > Microcoleus sp. S13_C3. The sequence goes on from NZ_JAUBPT010000033.1 coordinate 50,148, forward strand.
AATAGGCAACTAGCCAGGAGAGGTTTGAGACGTAGGTTGTTTAGCATTGGCTCGCGCAGGGCCTGCGTGTTTGGACTTTTCTGGGCTGACGAAAGCAAAGCCCTTGGTATTTCCAAGGTATCCGGTATCTTGCCCCCCACAGTCAGTGTAGTATTTTCACAGCTTTAGTTCCCTATTATGCACAACCTATGACCTACAAGTTATAACCGGACGATCGGCCTCTTCAAAATAAACCGCCGATCGAACTCAAAACAGTTGGCGTTTGATACTGACGCAGCCAGGGCGGCGGGCGGTTGGTATAACAGGCGTGCTGGGTTGAGAAGCCTCACTATTATTGTACCTAAAAAATATTGAGGAGAGAGCGGACTGGCTCGTCGAGTTTTGCCTACCAAAAGGTTCTCATTCCCATAGCTGTTTTGATTTTTGTCCTATAGCAATCCTTGCAGGAGTAGTGGAATAAGCCTAAAAGCCTATCCAGCCGAGAAGCTTGAACCGCGTTCAAAAATTGTCATAGCAGAGGCAAGGAATATCCGGCGACTTTTTATTTATTACATCTGCCCATAAAATATACAACCATCAAAAAAATCTGCTTGTCAATTTTCTATTTTGAATGAATCAAAACTGCTAATTAAGATGTATAAATTCACAGTATTTACCATCTTCAAAAAACCAATAGGAGCGGGCTTACCAATAACCTTAAACAGTACCAAAAAGTTAAATACACCCGTTCCCACTCCCCGATCAAATCCTTTACTAACATTAGTGCCTGATATCAGTATAAACTCATATCAGGCACTATCTGCAATCCGATCGCAACTTGAGTCTTGTTTATCGGATGACGGCTAAAGCACCGGCGCCTGCTGCTGCTGCCGCCGACGAAAGAGCCGTGAAAAACAGCCACCAAGAGGCAACTTCTGCAGCTTTCCGGGTTTCTTCGGCTTGTTTTTCGGCTTGCAGTTTGATGCTTTCGAGGCGAAGCTGCGCCTCTTGCTGCAAGCGTTCTGCTCTTTGCAAGACGGTGTTCCGGCTTCTTTCAATTTGGTCGATCAAGCGGTTGGCATCTGCTTCGGAAATGTCCTCGCGAGAACTCATTAGTGCTACTAAAGTATCGCGGTTGAAATGACCAAGCCGATCGCGCAAAGCGTCAAATCCGGCTTGCGGATCGTCAAATAACTTCCGCACGTCCCGCGTAATGCCTTCGTAGTTGAGTTCAGGGCGATCGAGCGAATTGAGGTAATCCCGAATTTTTCCGAGAATCCCGTCAATTACCGACTGAATACCCTCCTGTATTTTCTGAATTTGCAGTGCGAACTCATCGCGCACCGACAAAATTCCATCCACAATGCGATTGGCTTCTGCTTCAGAAATATCCGGCCGCTGAGACAGCAGAGAAACAATTGTAGCTCGATCGATGTGTGACAAGCGCTCGCCCAAACTGTAAGCGCCGACTTTCGGGTCATGCAGCAGCAGTTGCAAGTCGCGCTTGATGGCTTCGGGATTTAACTCATCCTTGCCCGTATTACGCAAATAATCTTCTAAAACACTCTGAAAATCGTGTACTTGGCTTTGCACCCGTTTTGCCAAACGGCGCGGCGCTTTCACAATCGAGCCGAGAGTTTCCTGCACTTGGTCGATAATTTGATTGACTTGTTCCTCGCTCAAATCTTGTCTCTGAGAAAGCAGTTTTACCAAAGTATCGCGATCGACTTGAGACAGACGGCCCCGCAGCGCTAAAGCTCCTTCTTTGGGATTTTGCAGCAGTTTTGTCAAATCCCGCTGAATCCCTTCAGGATTGAGTTCTGATTTGCCAGTATTGCGAAGGTAATCTGCAAGGGCGGTTGTGGTTTGGTCGTACTGATCCTTAGCTTTTTCGGCCAACTTTTGCGGCGCATGCACCGCGCTGTGCCAATTTTCTTCGGCACTGTCGAGAAGCTGATTTACTTGGTCTTCGCTGAGGTCTTTCCGCTGAGATAGCAATTTTACCAAAGTTTCGCGATCGAACTTAGAAGCTCTAGCTCTCAGCGCCCACATTCCCGCTTCCGGGTTGTCCAGCAGCGTTTTCAAATCGCGCTTGATGCCTTCGGGATTGAGTTCTTCTTTGCCCGTAGACTTCAAGTATTCTTGTACTCTTTGCCACTGGTTATCTAGTCGGGCTTGCGCTGCTTCTTGCAGACCTTTAGAATCTGCTAAAACTACATCTCGCGTCCTTTCCAACTCTTGAACAATCTGTTCTACTTCCTGGAATCCGAAGTTTTCGCGGCCTCGGAGAATTTGCACAAAACTGTCGCGGGTGTAAGGAGAAAGCCGATCGCGCAACTGTTCGTAACTAGCATCGGAATCTTCTAAGATTTTTTTGAAATCGCTCCCGATACCTGCTGCTGTCAGTTCCTCTTTCGGCGTCAGCTTCAAATAAGTTTCTACCCGCCACTGCAAATCGCGAGATTTTTCTTGCTCCTCGGCAAAGATCACGGTTTGTAAAACTCGCTGTCTAATTGCTTCTAATTCCTGGGAAATTTGTTTAATTTTGTCTTGGGTAAAAACACCTCTACTGGCTAGGATTTCGGCAAAATTAGACTGTTTGAGTTTTTCTAATTCGCGGCGCACAGTTCCCGGATCTGCTGTAGGATCGTAGAGAACGTCCCGAAATTCGCGCTCGATGGCTTGGGGGTTCATCTGCCACGAATAAGTGTTGAGTAGGTAGTTTTCTACGTCGGCACGAATTGGGCTATAAGTTACGGGTTCGCCTTTGACTTGAGCGGTAATTTTATCAGTTTGCTGGGTAACTTTGTCTTTAGCTTCTTTGAGCTGACCGACTACTTTTTCAACATCCAAGTCAGAAATATCTGTGCGACCCAATACTATTCCCATTAAAGCATTGACTGCCATTGTCGTTGCTTGGGACATCATGGTCGGGTTTTGTCCAGAATTTTGACCGCCCAGACTGCTGAGGGCTTTTTCTACCCTACTTGCCAATTTATCTGAGACCAAATCTCCCGATTTGGCAGATTTGAGATAGTCTACTAATTGCGCGATGCCGTCTGATGGCTGCCCTTGTTTTCCTACTTGTTTCCAAGCATCTTGGAGTTGGTCTACAATGCGGTTTACGTCGCGTTTTGATAAGTCCGATCGCGAACTTACTAAATCTACGAGAGTTTGCCGATCGAGATTCGGCAAATTTTCGGCTGCAATGGTTTTTAGTTGCGGATCGTTGAGCAATTTTTCAAACTCGCTACGCATCCCTTTGATGTCTAATTCCGGCGGTTTGAGGCTTTGGATGTAGTCTTCGACGTTTTCGCGCAAGCTTGTGGGGTCGATCGCGCTACCAAGTTCGTGGCCCACTGCGGCTGCGGCTGCTTTGGCTGTGGCGACGACTTGGTTGCTGGCTGCTTTTGCGCCGATAGCCGAGGCTGCGGTGCCGACAATGGCTTGAAAGCCTGCTGTGGCGCTGTTGACGACGGAACCGATCAAGGAACCGACGGTGGTGGAACTCACCCAAACAAGCATTGAGAAATAGGTTGCCCACACGACTAAACCGACGATCGCACCTAAACCGGGACTGCTAATCAAGCTTAGCTTAACTGCTAGCAAGCAAGCGAAGAATAAAGCGATGGTGACTGTGACTAGCGTCCAAGTCCCTACTTTTCGGCCGATGTGGCGGACTGGGGAACTTCCACTATCCGACTGGTGGCCGTCGTCGTGGGATTGTCCCATGTACGAAAGGCCGGCTGCTACTGATAAATTTGTTAGCAAGAGTTGGAAAGCGCAGGCGAGCACGACTCCAGCTATCAAGGCGATGAAAAATTGCGGCCCGGAATAAAGGAGTGCTGCGTCTTCTACTCTGTTTGTTGTTGTAGTCTGCTCTACTGGCACTTGGGCCAGCCAGAACCCGATGTTATACAGTTGTGGATTTATTGGCAAATTTTGATACATAGTATATTCCTCGTTAAGGAGTGGGTGCGCGCGCTCATTGGCGCAAGTTAACCAATGTATAGTTTTAGACTCATGCCCCCAATGGCAAGCATCGCCTTATTGACGAGCTAAAGCATCCCCCTACAGTTGGAAGTGTAGAAATATGTCTGTGGCGGGCTGTCACTTTAGGAATATTTGTGGTATGTAAGTCTGATTAAAATAATCGCAGAGGAGAATCTGTGGTCGATCGATATTAAGAGTCGGCACACAAGCCCAGACAAATTGTTCAAAATTCATCAACCAATGCCATAGCAAATTAGCTTTCAAGGAATTCGATAGTGCAGCGAGAAAGTCATGCAATTATTATTGGTGGCAGTTTAGCAGGACTGTTGGCCTCTAGAGTATTAGCAAAACACTTCGATCGAGTAAGTATTGTTGAAAGAGATTTTTTTCCAGAAAAACCCGCACCTCGCCCCGGTATTCCTCAATCCCGTCACCTTCACATCCTTTTAAATCGGGGGAGAATCATCCTAGAAGAGTTTTTTCCCGGCTTAGAAAACGAACTGGTAGCTGCTGGTGCTCCTAGTTTAGATCCGAGGTCGATCGGGTGGTTTAGTCCCGCGGGTTGGGCCCCGCAATCTAGCCCGGATCTAAATGATGTAATTATGTTCAGTCGGGATTTACTTGACTGGCAAATTCGCCGCCGCTTGGCTGAAAATACGAACGTGCATTTCCTCGAAGGAGGCACAGTAGTGGGGTTGCTGGCGGATGCCTCGCGCGCGGAGATCGCTGGCGTGTCGGTGCGTTTTCGCGATCGCCACAACCCTGGTAACATCCATGCAGAGAATTTGTATGCAGATTTAGTAGTCGATGCTGGTGGCAAAGTTTCCAAAACACCTCAATGGTTGAAAAGTTTGGGCTATGAACCTCCCCAAGAAACCGCTATCAATGCTTTTGTCGGCTATGCCAGCCGCATCTATGAAGGCAGCGGTAAATTGTCAGACACAGCGCCAGTATTTGTGTCAACCGCACCCCCCTTTCGTACCCGTGGGGGTGCAATTTTTCCGATCGAAGGCAATCGCTGGCTGGCGCTTCTCATTGGGGGCGATCGCGATTATCCCCCTGCAGACGAAGCAGGTTTTCTAGAATTTGCGCGCAGTCTGCCAACCCCGACAATTTATGATGCAATTAAAGACGCAGAAGCAATAACACCTGTTTATAGTTATCGAGGTACAGAAAACCGTTTGCGCCACTACGAGCTGCTCCCTCGTTACCCTGAAAACTTAATAATTCTCGGTCATGCAGTTTGCGCTTTTAACCCCATATACGGACAGGGAATGACGGTTGCTGCACTGAATGCTCAGATGCTAGATAAATGTTTGCAAAAGCAAAGAGAGCGGTATCCAGAAGGCGATTTAACAGGCTTTGCGCGACAATTTCAACAAAAACTAGCAAAATTACACACTATTCCTTGGACGTTTGCCATCAGTCAGGATTCCCGCTATCCGGGAAGTGAAGGTGCAAAACTAAACCTCGCTACGCGGCTGACAATTGATTACATGGATCTGGTATTAAAAGCGCTGGTCTCAGATGCTAAAGTTTGTCAAGCCTTTTTGGAAGTTCTGCACATGATTGAGTCGCCGGCTGTACTTTTTCATCCCAGTATTGCGCTTAAGGCGATCGGGCAATTAGTCACCGTTCGGCAGAAGGCATAATTAAGATAAAGAGTTGATAAGCTGTTGTGCATTTAATTTGTATGTTGAGGGCGGGTTCTCCTGCCCAACCCCTACTCCCCACAAGAGGAAAAATTTATTTTACTATGCAATTTAAATGCGGATTAGCTTACAGAATCAGGTGAGTTTTGCTAATTCTATTTTTTCACCGCCCAGGCAGGAAGATAAACGCAGATGAAATCCTATTCATCTGCATTTATTTAAGCTGATCTTATGTCCGCTTGAACCTGGATGATAAAAAACGTGATTTTTGCGACTGCGGTTTTCGGATATTTCACGTAATTAAGATGGGTAAAATCCGATTGGGTATCCGAATTGTCGGTTTGTGAAATAAATCTAATGGATTGATTTCAAAAAATGTTTGTAGTCACGACTTACCCACAGGACTCAAGAAACCGGGTTGTTTCCCCATATCCCTCGCGCTTCACGCTATATTGTCGTAAAAAAATCGGTTTCTGCCACCTACAATAATCTAGACTTGTGCAATTGTCACTTGCCGGCCAAACAATCTAATTGTTCTTGCATTTGGGTGGTAACTCGCTCGAAACAAGCATCAACATAATCGCGATCGCGCGCCGCCTCCGAACCGTACCTCTCAAATAGAATCGGTTTGCAGACGCGAGTCCGAATTTGCACGGGTAAAGGCAGGTTTGGCAAAGGCCCAATACTCAATCCCCAAGGCAATCCCAAATACACCGGCAATACCACCGGATCGATGCCAAATAGCCACGGCATCCCCAATTCATGCAATTGCTTAACTTGTTCGTACAAATCTGCCAACACTATCAAAGTATCGTGGGCACCATGCGATATAATTGGTAAAATTGGCACTTCTTCTCGCAATGCTAATTTGATAAATCCCTTGCGTCCCGCAAAGTAGATTCGATCGCGCAAGTGGTGGGGACGAAAAACATCTTGGGCGCCGCCCGGATAGACAAGAACTGCGGCATTTTTCCGCAAAGCTGCGATCGCCATTTTCGGATGCGCCTTGAGAGCACCACACTGAACCGCCATGCTAGCAACATCAGGAGAAACTTGCCAAACCGTCGGGTGCATCAATCCATAGGCCAAGCGTTCCGTGCCGTACCTGCGGAACCATTCGTATAGGAACATAAACATATCTGGAGCGGCTAGTCCCCCGTTGTGAGAACCGACAACAAGCATTTTTCCGCTCGCGGGTACGTGGTGCCAGCCGTCGCTTTGTACGCGAAAATAGTAGCGGTACAGCCATTCCCAGAGTGGCAACAGAAGCTGAATGAAGTCGGGATTGCGATCGTCTAAAGATAGACCGTCAAAGGGATATTTAGAGGATTTGCCGTCTTTTTTGTTAGTAGTTATTGTCACTGCAAAATTATTTAACGCTTTGGTCATTATATAGCAGAAGGAAGAAAGATTTAACTCTCGAAGAGAGAAGGCTTTAGTTATTTCGGAAAGAAGGAAGAAGGGATGAGATTAGTTGGGCTTTTCCTCTCCTTGTGCCTGCGCTAATCCCGATCGCCCTCCCAAAACACGATTTTTCCTATCATTAATATGCTCCCATTCCGCAGGAATCACCGCATTAGTTTTAGCAATTGAAAACATCCTAAACATCGAGTGCAGTTGCTATAGCAATATAATTCAATACGGTTCAGATAAGGCTGATCCCCCTAGCCAAGAGGGCGGGCACGGGGAGTAGGGGTCGCACCGCCCCTACAAAGGGGAGTAGGGGGTGGGACAAGAAGTTGCTCTTGCGTCCCCCTTCTTAAGGGGGATGCGAGGGGGATCTCCGGGGAATTAACAGTGTTAACTGAACTGTATTGCAATATAATTAAATCAGAATTGGCGCAAATATTTGGTTTCTGATTTGAGCGGGCTGGTTTTGTTCGGAGGTTTTGTGCTGGTTGTTTCCACAGGGGCAAAACCGTTTGCAAACAGCTACAGCAACTGTCGCTGATAAGTAGTAGGACACAATTAATTACACAAAAATTTGGGCTACAAGCCTTGTCTAGTAAAGAATCAGCAAAAAAT
>NZ_JAUBPT010000343.1:0-1678 GCF_036700905.1 Microcoleus sp. S13_C3
TCGCTAATTTAAGATGATTGCATTTACGTCATACAGCCTAGTTACACAAAGGCTTTAATTGTTTTTGGAGATGTCTAATTGGAAATGGTGACGGCTAGAACTGAGGGTAAGCCGGATTGGAGTCAACATTGGTTTTCTCTGACTTGCGGGCCGAGATTGGTTAAAGGGGGGAAAGTTTGGCTGTCTCCTTTGTCGGAAGGTTTTAAAGATTCTCATGTTTTGGGCGTGGGTTCGAGAACGGCGATCGGCTTTCCGGCATCGAGAGATAAGTTATTTTTGGTGACTTTTCTTGATAGTTTGTCTTTGGAAGCAGAAGCTAAAGTTATGCTAGCCATCGGCTGTTTTGAAGCGATGAATTTGGACGGGGGCGCTTCGGTGGGTTTGGCTCATCAGGGGCAGATTTTATTGCCGCCGGGACGGAATTTGACGAATGTGCTTGTGGTTTACGATCGCGAAAATCCAGCGCCGGCCCAGTTAAAGGAGTCCTGGGAACGCTTTCAACAGGGATTTCGACCAACGCCGGACAAATCAGTGTTTTTTGATTGATCTAGCAGCAGGAAGTTCGGCAACGCGCAGTGAATCGGGATCTAACGGATGGAAGAAAGAACGAAAAAGGAAGAAGGAATCGAGGGAGCATCCAGATTTTGGGTAGTGCTCCCAAGGGAAGGATGAGAGAATTAGAGACAATGCTATAACCAGTGGTTGGGATAGGTCCTTTCTGCCGCTAAATTATTAAAGATGACGGCGCACAAGACCAAGATTATTGATCCCTCAAAAGCAGGTGTTAGCAAAAATTTCCAGTCTGGTTGGGTCATCATCACGACTAAGGCAACTGCTCCCGAAGGGGGATGTAGAGTTCTGGTAATCTGCATAATTCCGATCGCACTAGAAACAGCCATTCCCATCGCCCAGGGAGAAGAACCGACAAAATGCAGAATCATTAAACTGGTGAGAGCAGCTAAGAAATTGCCCCCAATGACATTCCGGGGTTGAGCCAAGGGGCTGTCAGGGACACCAAAGATCAGAACGCTTGTAGCGCCAAACGGAGCCATTAGTAAAGGAGAATTAGTTTTTACGGCAAGATAGGACGTTGCAGTAATTGCCAAAAAACTGCCAATCCAACTCCAAACAATATGCCGAGGATGAGGTCGGTCTATTGGGCAGGTCAATGGACACGATCCCCATCTCCCAAAGGTTTTAAACCAATAACTTTCCCATTTCAGTCGAATTTTTTTACGGTCAATCATAAATCACGTTACTTGATAACCAGGTTTCTTAAATTGTCGGAACTAGCGTTCGCTAAAGTTAAGATATCATAACAATTGGTCAAAAAGTAGTTAAAAGCACAGATTTTTTACTTCTATGCCACTCCAGCAGCTAACCACTCGATTGGAACTCACGCCCAGAGCACCATTCTCGCTTAACAGGCTGGACGGCCGGTTCCACAAAGAGTAGATTTTCTGCTTGTGGAACCGGCCCCAGAGCCCGTTCATAAAAGGCTTATTGACAATGGTGCAACATCTCAGTTGGAACGGACTAGCGAGTTTGGTCGGTTTGGCAACAGACGTTATCGGCAGTCGCAAAACTTCACCGTTAGCCGTCAGAGCTAGTCCCTAGGTAGCGAATAAATAGACAAAATGATACACTTATAGACAAATATGCGGTGTACCATTTTGTT